>NZ_RZSA01000851.1:0-2901 GCF_003998075.1 Mesorhizobium sp. M2A.F.Ca.ET.037.01.1.1
ACCAGCATCTTTTTGATCTTGCGGCGCGGATTGTCGAGGGCGGCCCGCACCGTGTGCAGGCCGTAAAGCCGCACCAGCCCGTCGCCAGGCCCTTCCCCCGGCGGCACCGGCTGGCGCGGCCGGAATGCCGGCGCACCGCCCGCCTTCTGGTCTCGATGCGCGCGCCTCAGCTTGGCGTAGTGGGTGTCCTTGCGCGTGCCGGGCTTGGTGCTTTTATCGTCGTTCATGCGGGCTTCTATAGCCGTCCCGCCCGGCTAAGGATATGGGCTCAAGAAATGAATGCCGGACATCCTCGAAAAACCCTGGCCGCGCCGGTTGACACCCACCGGCCTTGCCGCCATAAGGCGCATCGCTGATTTCGGAGAAGATCTTACTCGGGCTCCGGATCGGCGCGAATGCCTCGTTGCATGGCTCCGGCGGCAGACTGGAGAGGTGCCCGAGTGGTTAAAGGGGACGGACTGTAAATCCGTTGGCTTAGCCTACGTTGGTTCGAATCCAACCCTCTCCACCACTGCCGGCCCGGAAGCCCTGAAACGAAAAGTCTCGGACCGAAAAGTGCATGGCGCTTTTCGGGTGAATCCGGTACCTCAGTGCAAGGCGCGGGTATAGCTCAGTGGTAGAGCAGCAGCCTTCCAAGCTGAATATGCGGGTTCGATTCCCGCTACCCGCTCCAGATTGCTTCTCTGCTGTCTGACAAAGAAACGCCGCCCACCATGGCGCGCGGCGCGTTCTCATCTGTTCAGCTCTCAGCTGTTGAAGGCCGAGGCGACCTGATGGTTCTGCGGGATCTGGCCGTTCGGCGTCAGCTTGTCGACGATGCCGGGCAGCGCCGTGGAGAGCTGCTGCAGCAGTTCCTGCTCGTTCATGCCTGTGCGCTGGGCGATCTCGCGGATCACCGCCGGCCCGAGCGCCGAGCCTAGATCGCCCGGATTGATCGGCTGGTTCTGGCCGGTCCCGACCCAGGAGTCGGCGACATTGCCGTGGCCGGCATCCTTGAGCTTGTCGAGCAGGCCACCTAGCCCGCCGAGCAAGCCGCCATCGGCGGACGCGCCGGTTCCGGCAGGCGCGGGCGCCGGCGCTTGCGGCGCGGCCGGTTCCTCGCTTCTGCCGCTCAGCATCCTGCCGACCAAAAGCGCGCCGAGCGCGATCATCAGAGGTTTGGTGATATTCCCGCCGGGAACGGCATTGTCGAACAGGCCCATCGTGGATCTCCTTGTCCAGCCAAGTCCGCCCGTCCCCAGAATGGCGCAAACAGGCGGAATTTCAAGCTGTCTTGAGCTTTTGACAATCATATGACCATGATGGGGGGCGGGGGTATTTGGAGGGAATTATGGGCATCATCAGCTGGATCATTCTGGGCCTTATCGCCGGCTTCATCGGCAGCAAGATCGTCAACAAGACCGGCCAGGGCATGATCATGGACATTGTGCTCGGCATCGTCGGCGCCATCGTCGGCGGGCTGATCTTCAGCGCTTTCGGCTCGGCCGGTGTCACCGGCCTAAACATCTGGAGCCTGATCGTGGCCGTCATCGGCTCGATCGTCGTGCTCTGGGCCTATCACCAGATTTCGGGCAAGCGCACGCTGTAGGCCAAGAAAGTCGCAGCCGGCCGGGCTGCTGGGAGTCGATCCTGTCGGATCGGCCCAGATTGATGCGCGTCGTCAGGCGACCATGGCCAATCGGCGCTTCCTCTCGTCGAGAGAGACGATCACAAGGCCGCTGACCATGACCAGCAGGATGCCGCAGACGGCGAGCGCGTTGGGAAACTGCCCGAACACCAGCAGCCCCGAAATGACTGCCCAGACGGTGAAGCAGTAATAGAAGGGCGCCACCGCGCTTGTCGGCCCGACGCGGTAGGCCATGAAGATGAAGAAATGGCCGAAGATCAGGAACAGGCCGGCACCCGCGATCAGCAGCAGATGGCGTCCTTCGGGCATCATCCATTGCTCGGAGACCAGATGCGCCGCGCCTGAGCCGACCAGCACCACCAGGACGGCGGAGATGGCGACGATCATGCC
This sequence comes from Mesorhizobium sp. M2A.F.Ca.ET.037.01.1.1, assembly GCF_003998075.1. Taxonomy (NCBI): domain Bacteria; kingdom Pseudomonadati; phylum Pseudomonadota; class Alphaproteobacteria; order Hyphomicrobiales; family Phyllobacteriaceae; genus Mesorhizobium; species Mesorhizobium sp. M2A.F.Ca.ET.037.01.1.1. The sequence goes on from NZ_RZSA01000851.1 coordinate 2,018, forward strand.
GGGCACCTCGGCGCTCACCTTGCGGCCGGCTATGTCGCGCACCGCCGCAAAGGCGGCGTTGCCGAGCGCCAGCAGCGCATAGACCGAAATGCCCTGCATGGTCGGCTGCGCCACCATGAGCGCTCCGACAAAGCCAAGGCCGATCAGCGCCATGCGCGTTGCGCCGATCCTTTCGCCGAACAGCATTGAGGAGCCGACCAGCACGAGGAGCGGCGTGATCTGGCCGAGCGCGGTGGAATCCGCGATCTGCATGTTCGCCAGGGCGACGACGTAGCAGAGGATCGCCAGGAGCTCGAACAGGTTGCGGCGCAGCACCTTGCGTTCGAAGAGCAGCGGGATCTGCCTGGCATAACCCAGCATCAGAAGCAGCGGTACACCCCACGCTGTGGCCGCCGCGCCGCGCAGCAGCAGCACCTCATAGGGCGGCAGCCCGGCGGTCGCGAGCTTCATCATCGTGTCGTTGACGAGGTAGGACCCCGTCGAGACGACCATGAACAGCGGGCCGCGGATATTGGATGGAATGACCTGCATGCCGCCGACAAGATCAGAGCGGCGCGGCGGCGGCAATGGGCCAGCCTGGAGCCTTTGATTTTACGCGCGGCAGCCCTATATCCGCCCACATCCCCTGAAATCGACCGTCGGTTCGGGTCGAGCGGGAATCCGCTCAGCCACAAGGTACTTGTGTTTTTCGGCCGTTGTCGCTAATCGCCCCGCATTCGACTGAACTGAAGGTCAAGGCCGTCCAAGGAAAGAGACTATGGCAAAAGGTAAATTCGAGCGCACCAAGCCGCATGTGAACATTGGCACGATCGGTCACGTCGATCATGGCAAGACGTCGCTGACGGCGGCGATCACGAAGTATTTTGGCGAATACAAGCGCTATG
>NZ_RZSA01000852.1:0-2897 GCF_003998075.1 Mesorhizobium sp. M2A.F.Ca.ET.037.01.1.1
GTGTTCCATGTTGGCCTGGTGATCGGGCAGCCGCTGATCGGGCTGGCGCTGGACCGGGCCGGCCGCCGCCGCACCGTGCTTGGTTGCTGCGGCCTATCGCTCGCCTGTACCCTGCCGCTGGTCTACGGATCAGGCATGGAGTTCTGGCCCGTAGCCGGGCTGATGCTGGTCTGGGGCGGCGCGAATTACGGCCTCTACACCGCTGGGCTCGCGCTGATCGGCGACCGTTTCCAAGCTGAGAAGCTGACGGCGGCGATCGCCGCCCTTGCCGCCGTCTATGCTCTGGCTGCCATCATCGGCCCCGCCGTCGCCGGCGGCATGATGACTGTGCTCGGCGCGCAGGGTCTGTTCGGGGCCGTAGCCGTTGTCTACCTGGCGGCGCTCTGCGGTGGCGTCTGGCTATTCCGGCCGGTCGAACCCGGATGGCAGAAGCAAACCCGCTGATGTCCGCGATAGGCTCGATTGCGTCGTTCATCGTACCGGTAGCCACTGGCCGCAAAGGCTTCGAACGCTGGATCAGGCTTTCGGCCGGCGGGCATCGCGGTAGCCCCTTCGCCTCTTGCTCCGCTCGAGGAGGCTCAGAGCGCTGTCCGCTTCTCCCGGCTGATCGAATGTCTGTACCATCGATTGGCCGCTCGTGCCGATCCGGCCCCAGTTGCGGATGACGGAGGCGCCGCCGAACAGGGTCGGCTGGACCGAGAGCACGTAGAAGCGCCGCATGTTCTGCGCCGGGTCGATGCGGCGAAGATGAACGGGTCCGGTTTCCCTGCTCGACATGGCCCCGAGTCTCGCTTCCTTTGGAAGCGCAGTCCAACGACTTTCCTGAATCGATCCCGGCCGACCGATTCACGCTACTGATGCGTCAGTCGCACCAGTTCCGCCGGCCGCCGTCCCACCGGCGTGCAAGGCCCTCTGCGATCAATGTCTCGCCGATCGAATGCCCGTTCCTGGTCACGGTTCGCAGCTTTCGCCCATGTCGATCCTCGTCGCGCCAGCCGGCCACCAGCGAGAACTTTCCTGCATTCAGCAATTCCCGCAGCCTGCGCTTGGCCGCCTCACCCTTTACCCGCTCTGCCTCACATCGCGGCGGGCTCAGCTCCGGCGTGTCGATATTGGCAATCCTGATCTTCACACCCTGATGCCAGAACGTGTCGCCATCCACCACGCAGGTCACGCGGGGACCGTCGCCGCATATCGGAAACGAAGCCGAGAGCGCGTCCCGTTGTGGTGCCGACACCAAGACCGCTACCGCTTCGATCCCGCCCGCTTGGCTAAGCTGGTAAGTGCCGAACGCCGCCGCTGCGACGAGTGCGCCGACAACCAACTTCGCAATCGCCGATCGGATTTTCCGATGCGATGATTTCCGCCGATGGATGGGCTGTTTCCCGCGCGGCGTGTTCGGCTGCCTGAAGCGCGTTTTTTCTTCTGGCGGAATCTGACGACGGTATTCACGAGGGCATGCCTCCCTGCTTGGCCTCCGAGGTTTTCGCAGGATGCGGTTTCGATCACCTTACGGGCATCGTTCAACTTCCCCGCATCTCAGGGGCCAGAAATGGCCACCTGGGACTGAATCGGATTTGGGCGAGCCGCCTACGGCGACCTGGCTCTACTCGCGACCCTTCGTGTCGCTCCCGGAGCCCGCTCCGCGGTATCCGCGCATGCGCGTGACGATCCATCTCGCGGGGCGTGTGCGTCCGGCCGGACCGTCGATGCTCCTGCTGACGACGGGAGCTCCGGCATCGGACCCTCGAGAAGCCTCATTGCGCCACCTCCTTCCGATAAAACCTGTTCTCTGCGATGCAGGCCCTCATGTCCGCGCGGCGGAACCAGATGGCGCGCCCGCATCTGAGTGGCGGATTCCCGGCCGTGAAGACGATCTGTTCGTCAGCGCGCATGCGCATCACCTCGTGCGGCAGGATCAGCGGCCGGCGCGCGAGCTGCTTCGAACGCGTGCGCGACGAACCCGACATCTGCGAGGATCGGCTTAGTTGGTCGACCTCGACTGTCGTGTCGCCGCAGCGCTTCGAGATGTAGTCGGCGGTCTCGGGATCGTTGATCGCCGCGAAGGAAATCCAGGACGCGCTCTCGAACCATTTCGAGGTCGCGTCGCGCCCTCCATAAGCCTCGCGCATCTGGCCGATCGACTGGTAGAGCAGGACCATGGTGATGCCGTATTTGCGCCCGGCATCGCGCGCGGTCTCGAGAATGCGCAGGAAGCCGAGGCGGGCAACCTCGTCGAGCAGGAACAGCGTGCGGCTCTTCACCGCGCCATTGCGGTTGTAGATCGCATTCATCAGCGCGCCGATGATGACGCGGGCAAGCCCCGGATGCGTCTCCAGCACCTTCAAGTCAAGAGCGATGAAGATGTCGGTCTCGCCGGCGGCGAGCTCGTCCGTGGCAAAACTGTCGCCGGAGACGAGTGCTGCATAGTTCGGATAGGAGAGCCAGTGCGTCTCCTTGACCGCATTGGCATAGACGCCGGAAAAGGTCTCCGGCGTCATGGCGATGAAGGGCGCGACGTTCTCCTTCACGAAATCCGATTCGGACTGCTCGTGGATCTTCGTGAGGCGCTCGCGCAGCTTCGGCTCCGGCTCCGAGAGGTTGGTACGGACCTGCCTGAGCGTCTGGTCCCTCCTTTCCGTATGACCGGACAGGCAGACATCGGCGATCAGCGCGGTGAGAAGCTGCATCGCCGACGCGCGAAAGAAGTCGTCGCGCGCCGAGGCTCGGCCCGGCGTATCCGTCATCACCCAGGTCGCCACCGCGACGATGTCCTCCTCCTTCGTGCTGCCGAAACGGCCGATCCAGTCGAGGGCGTTGAGGCCGGTGGCGGGATCGGCGGGGGCGAGCACGATCACCTTGCGACCTGCCTTGCGCCGGTGGCCGATCACCATCGG
>NZ_RZSA01000853.1:0-2895 GCF_003998075.1 Mesorhizobium sp. M2A.F.Ca.ET.037.01.1.1
GCTGACATGGTCGAGAAGATGGCGGTCGCCCTTGACCGAAACCGTGTCGGCTCCGGGCGAGGTCACCACATTGAAACTGACCTCGACCTTCTCGGGAACCGGGATGCCCTTCATGACGTCGAGCACGGTCTCGATGCCGGTGATGCCCATCGAGGTCGGATAGTCGATGCCGACCATCTTGATGTTGTGCTGCGAGGCCAGTTGATACATCAAGGCGATGTCGCCGCCGGTCATCGGCGGAATTTCGCCGTCCTTGTAGCCGGCCGCGAGGAAAGCCTGGATAGCGCCGGAGCCCTGCAGCGCGCTGTCGGCCAGCACGCCGTTGATCTCCTTGCCGTGCTTCTGGATGAGCGCGGCCATCACTGATTTGCCGGTCGCGGGGTTCCAGTCGCAATATTGCTTCTCCAGCACCTTGATGCCGGGGAACTTCCCGAACACCTCCTCATTCGCCTTGATACGGATTTCAGCGACGCTCGAGCCGGCGATGCCGGGCAGCATGACGATGTTGCCCTTTCCGCCGAGCGTCTCGCACAGCCACAGGGCTTCGAGGCGACCGAGCGCCCAGTCCGAGGCGGTGATGTAGGTGATGTAGTTGCTTGCCGTCTTCACCTTGCGGTCGACCATGATGACGGGAATGCCCTGCTCCATGGCGCGGCCGACGACGGAGTCCAACGCGTCTTCCGTCGCGGCTGCGATCAGCAAGACGTCGACGCCCTGGCTGATCAGGTCCTGGATGTCGGCGATCTGCTTGGAGGGATCGTCATTGGCGTCGGTCGCCAGAAGATGCGCAATCTCGTCGCGATGCTGGCCGGCCGCCCAGAACACGCCGTGCTGGAAGGCCACGCGCCAGGCATTGGATATCGAGGCGTTGGAGAAGCCGATCGTATAGGGCCCCTCCTTCTTCCACTTCGAAGTGTCGACCATCGAGTTGGCGTTCGGATTCCAAATCCAGGTCCGCGGCACCCCGTAATAGCCGGGCTTGGCTTCCTCCGCCGCGGCAGGGGCAGTGGCGCCAAGTCCCAGGGCCGAAACCGCGCCGGCGGCCGCCATAGCGGCAGGCGCTTTGCGAATCAAGCTCGCTCGCGATATTTTTTGATCGAAGATACTCTTTACAGTCATACTTTCCTCCTCCTGGGCACCTTTTCGGATGCTGATTGTTCCTACCCCAAGTAAAAACTGAATAATTTATGGTATATTTCGCAACTTATATCGAAAAATACAAAGCGCCCGGCCACAGCCGATTGCCCAGGCCTCCCAACGCTTCGAATTAGCGGACGCATCGCCGCGAAGGTCAATCACCTGAGTTGTAATAGCTGCTATTACGATTTTCTCGATTGGGCACAGCAACGGTTGCGATCTAATAGGCCGCAGGTACCGGAAGGGTTGAGGTCACCCGGGGAGGATCGACGCTTGAAAATTCTCGTTGTGCTGCGAATGATTCCGGATTCCGCGGGCGAGCTCGAACTGACGGGCGACGGACGCGGCATCGACCGCGAATGGCTGGATTTCCAGCTCAATGATTTCGACGACCATGCGCTCGAAGAGGCTATCCTCCTGAAGGAAGCGTCCGGCGCGACGGTCGTCGCCGTCGCCATCGGCGAAGGCAGTAATCGTGTGCTGCAGATGGCGGTTGCGCGCGGCGCAGACGAGGCGGTTGCGGTCGAAGCTGAAGGCGATGGCATGATTGACTCGCGCGCGATTGCCGGTTCGATCGTCGCGCTCGCCCGCTCGAAGGCCGCCGACCTTGTCCTGTGCGGCGTGCAGTCGACCGAGGATCTCTTCGGCCAGCTTGTGCCCTATATAGGCGCCCTGCTCGGCTGGCCGCATGTCTCCGGGTCGAGCAGGCTCGGCATCGAGGGCTCGGCCCTTCGGGTGACGCAGGAACGCGGCGGCGGCATCGCCGCGACCTACGAGATTACGCTGCCAGCGGTGATCGGCGTGCAGACCGCTTCCAAAGCGCCGCGCTATGTTTCGGGAAGCAAATTGCGAGAGGCGTCGAAGACGGCCATCGGCAAGGCGCCGTCCGAACCTGCCAGGTTCGAACGATCGGCCGAGATCGTCGCGCTGAGAATGCCTGGACAGCGCGGCACCGGTGAAAACCTGGGAGACAATCCCGAAAATGTCGCCGAAAGGCTGGCCAGCATCCTGGCGGCCAAAGGTTTTGCGGGGGTTTGAGCGATGCGAATTGTCGCCTGCACGGAAGGCTCATTCGGCAAGCTCGAGCCCTTTTCGCTGGAAATGATCACTGCGGCGCTTGCGGCCGGCACGGCGAGTGACGAGGTCGTCGCTTTCTTCGCCGGGCAGGATCCGGACCCCGCCATCGCCAATCTCGGCGCCGCCGACAGGCTCGTCGCGGCGACAGCGAGCGGCTCTCAGCTTATCGCCGCCGAATCCTACGCGCGGCTGTTGGCAAATACTGTCGCCGCCGAAGAGCCCGGCCTGGTGCTGGTGCCTTATTCCGCCAATGGACTCGACGTCGCCGGCGATCTCGCTGCGCGCACGGGTTGGCCGCTGGTCTCCTATATCAACGAAATTAACCGCGACGGAGACCGGCTAACCATTATCGCGCAGGTCTATGGCGGCAAGATCCTCGCCGAATGCAGCGTGCCCCTGCCGGCCATTTTGATGGTCAATCCCGGCGCCTTTGCCGAGGCCGAACGGCGTGTGGTCGATGCATCCAGGGTGCAGCATTCTGACGCCACGTCAATCGTCGCCGAGGGCAAAGTCCGTCTCGTGCGCGTCGATGTTCCCAGCTATGACAGCGTCGACCTCACGACGGCCGAGCGGATCGTCTGCGTCGGTCGCGGCATCGGTGACGAGGCCAGCATCGACATCGCGCGGGGGCTGGCGGACATCCTTGGCGCGGAGATCGCCGGCAGCCGTCCCGTGGTGGAT
>NZ_RZSA01000854.1:0-2895 GCF_003998075.1 Mesorhizobium sp. M2A.F.Ca.ET.037.01.1.1
GCGTATGGTCTTGCCGTGCCGGCGACCGAAGAATCCTTCGGTCGCCCGGCTCGGCCTATCCTTTGCGTTAGCTGGCGTCAGGCGGCGACGGCGTCCTTGAGCGCCTTGGCGAGATCGGTCTTCTCCCAGGAGAAGGAACCGTCGCGACCGGCCTTGCGGCCGAAATGGCCGTAGGACGAGGTTTTTGCGTAGATCGGCTTGTTGAGGTCGAGATGACGGCGGATGCCCGACGGCGACAGGTCCATCACCTTGCGCAGCGCCTCCTCGAGCTTCGATTCCTCGACCTTGCCGGTGCCGTGCAGGTCGACATAGACCGACAGCGGCTGGGCGACGCCGATGGCGTAGGAGAGCTGGATGGTGCAGCGGTCGGCGAGCTTGGCCGCCACCACGTTCTTGGCAAGGTAGCGCGCCGCATAGGCCGCCGAACGGTCGACCTTGGTGGTGTCCTTGCCCGAGAAGGCGCCGCCACCGTGCGGTGCCGCGCCGCCATAGGTGTCGACGATGATCTTGCGGCCGGTGAGGCCGGCATCGCCGTCAGGCCCGCCGATGACGAACTTGCCGGTCGGGTTGATGTACCAGTTGCAGTCCTCGGCGATCTTCAGGTCGCCAAGCGCCTCGCGGATATAGGGCTCGACGACCTTGCGGACCTTCTTGGAGTCCCAGCTGGCATCGAGATGCTGGGTGGAGAGCACGATCTGCGTGACTTCCGCCGCCTTGCCGTCGGCATAGCGCACGGTGACCTGGCTCTTGGCGTCCGGGCCGAGCTTGCCGGCCTCGCCATTGCCTTCATGGCGCGCGGCGGCAAGCAGTTCGAGGATCTTGTGGCTGTAATAGATCGGCGCCGGCATCAGGTCGGGCGTCTCGCGACAGGCGTAACCGAACATGATGCCCTGGTCGCCGGCACCCTCCTCGCCCTGGCGGTCGGCGGCGTTGTCGACGCCCTGGCCGATATCGGGCGACTGGCCGTGCAGCAGCACGTCGATCTTGGCGGTCTTCCAGTGGAAGCCGGACTGCTCGTAGCCGATCTCGCGGATCGCCTTGCGGGCGACCGACTTGAACTTGGCCGGGTTGACCACGGGGTGGCCGGACGCATCCTTGAGGACGTTGCCGGCCTTGTCCTTCTTCAAAAGCGTGTCGGGGACGCGGACCTCGCCGGCGATGACGACGCGGTTGGTGGTGGCCAGCGTTTCGCAGGCGACGCGGACCTTCCACGGATCCATGCCTGTCTTCTTGGCTTCGCGATAGACCAGATCGACGATTTCGTCGGAGATGCGGTCACAAACTTTGTCGGGATGACCCTCGGAGACGGATTCCGAGGTGAAGAGATAATTCTGCCGCGTCACGGGTGTCCCCTCTTGAAAAAAAATCGGCAGGTTGCCGATTTTTGGCGCGCCACGTGTTAGCGGTGCCGGGCGCCGCTCGTCAAGCGGCGCGACGGATCTGGCATGAATGTAGGCAAGCCGGCTATGCCACCAGCGGCGGGGCGCCGCCGGCGGCATAGGTAAAAATCAATCGGCGTCCTCGGCGGAGAGCGCCTTCACCAGATCGATGATGCGGCGGCGCACCTTCACGTCGCCGATCTTGACAAAAGCCCGGTTAAGCTGAAGCCCTTCGGGACTACCGCAGAATTCGATGGCGAAGGCCATCGAGGAGTCTTCGGCAAATCCCCGATTGCCGCCACCGGTCTCCTCGCCCGGGGCATCCTCGAAAAAGAAGGCGACGGGAACGCTCAGGATGGAGGCGATCGCCTGCAGACGGCTGGCGCCAACCCTGTTCGTGCCCTTCTCATACTTCTGGATCTGCTGAAAGGTGATGCCGAGATTTTCACCCAGCTTTTCCTGGCTCATTCCAAGCATATTGCGACGCAGCCGGATGCGACTCCCGACATGAATGTCGATCGGATTCGGCTTCTTCTTGTTCTCTTCTGTCATTTTTTCCTCGCCGAATTTTTCCGGCTTTTTCTATTTTGTTCCGCCCATATGAAGCCGGAGCCACCTGCCCCAACAGAACCCTCCAACCGACTTCGAAAAATTTTAGGCGTTACAGTATGAGTTTCTAATGTGCCGACTGTCAATTCACCCGTAGCCGCTGCCTTACATTCAAGGTGAAGGCCATCAGCGCAAACAGCAACATGATCAGCAATCCGTTAAAATGCCGCTGTTCGGGAGACAGGAGGGCGCGCCCAGAAACCGGCACATGCGCGTCGATGGCGCCGCGCGCGTTGACGGCAAGCGCATCGATGATGCGCCCGCGCGAATCGACAATTGCGGAGATGCCGTTGTTGGCCGCGCGCAGCAGCGGCAATCCATTCTCCACCGCGCGAATCTGCGCCTGCCTGAAATGCTGATACGGGCCTGGCGTGTCACCAAACCAGGCGTCGTTGGTGACGTTCACGATCACGTCAGATGACGCAGCGTCGGCGGCGACGAGATCGGGAAAGATCACCTCGTAGCAGATGAACGGCGCGGCACGCAGGCCGCCCGGCAGACTGATCGGATGCCGCTCGTTGCCGGCGGCGAAATTCATCGGTCCGGCAACGAGCTGGCCTATGCCGAAGCGTTGGAAAAGATCGGCGAAGGGCAGGTATTCGCCGAAGGGCACCAGATGCACCTTGTCGACGGCATCGACGATCTCGCCTTTGTCGTTGATCGCCACCACGGAATTGTAATAGCGGCTGCCGGCGCTCGCCGATCCGCCTTCCTCGCGCACGACGCCGGCAATCAGCATCTGGCCCTCGGCCAGCATGTCGCCCAGAGCCGTGAGCGCTTCCGGACGCTCGGTGAACAGGAAGGGCACCGATGTTTCCGGCCACAAAATAAGCTGCGGCTTGGCATGGCCTTCTTCCGGCGCTTTCCCCGATATCCCCAGTAAAGTTGCGAAGATGCGGTCGCGCAC
>NZ_RZSA01000855.1:0-2893 GCF_003998075.1 Mesorhizobium sp. M2A.F.Ca.ET.037.01.1.1
GTCACGCTTGGCGACGCCGTCGGCGGCGGGCTCAAGGTCGAGGTGCGGCTGCCGCTGGCGTGAGGCCACTGGCCGCGTCAGTGTTCCGATTCTTCGTCCGGCAGTTCGAGCGTACGACCCGCATAAAGAATCCGCAGGATGATCACTTTGTCATCCACGATTTCAAACGCGATCGTCGCGCGCCGGCGCCACCCCACCGTACGCAAACCCCGGGGCGATCTCGTCATGACGCATGCCACGCTCCGGAAATGTCGCGACGTCGAGGCAATAGTCGATGAGACCTCCGACAAAGCGCAATGCCGTTTCCACGCCGGCTTTAGGCGCCAATTGGTTCAGCAGTTCGGCAATGTCTCGCTCGGCGGCAGCGTGGAACCTGACCTGGTACTTCATGCACCGGAGCGCGGTTTAGCGGCGATCGCGTTGATGTGCTCAGAGAGATTGCGGCGCAGCTGTTCGGCCGTCAACAGCTTCTCGGGACGGGCGCGCGCATCCCGCATTATCGGCACGACTTCCTCGCGCAGCCAAGGTTCAACCGCCGCATCACGCGCCGCAAGCGTGCGCAAGCCATCACGGATGACCTCGCTTTCGGTGGCGTATTCGCCCGAGGCCACCTTGTCTTTCACCATCTGCGCCATTTCGAGCGGCAGTGTGATCGTCAGGGGTTGGGAGTTTCGCATGACCGTCTCCTCGATGCCCCTTGATATAGCACTGGTGCATGACTTTGTCATACACTTTAGGCAAGGCCGCACACCAAACATCGAACCATGATGGTGTGCGGCGATCGATCACGTCCCCTGCTCGTTGAATGGCGCCGGGCGCCACTTCACCACATAGTTCTCGAAGCGGGTGATCAGGAACTCCACCACCAGCGCCATCACCGCCAGGATGATCATGGCCGCGAAGACGCCATTGGCGTTGAAGGCGCCCTGCGCGGTGGAGATCAGGAGGCCCATGCCCTGCTTGGCGCCGAGGAACTCGCCGACGACCGCGCCGACAAGGGCGAAGCCGAACGAGACATGCAGGCTGGCGAGGATCCAGCTCATCGCCGAAGGAATGATGACCGATCTCGTGATCTGCATCGGCGAGGCGCCGAGGATCTGGGCGTTGGCGATCATCGCCCTGTCGGCCTCGCGCACACCCTGAAAGGCGTTGGCGAAGACGACGAAGAACACCATGACGACGGCCAGCGCCACCTTGGACGCCATGCCGAGGCCAAGCGCGATGATGAAGACCGAGCCCAGCACCACGCGCGGCACCGAGTTGGCGATCTTGATGTAGATCGAGAAGACATCCGCCAGCAGCTTGTTGCGGCCGAGGATGATGCCCGCCACGATGCCGCCGACCGCGCCGATGGCAAAGCCGAGGAACGTTTCCTCCAGCGTCACATAGATCTGCAGCCAGAGCGGCCCCTGAGAAGTGCCCTCGGTGACCCAGGACCAGATCTGCTCCCATATCCCCGACGGGCTGGAGAAGAAGAACGGGTCGATGATGCTGTAATCGGCGCAAAGTTCCCACAGGCCAAGGAAGACGACGAGGATCGCAAGCCGCAGGCCGATAACCAAGGCATGGCGCTTGCGCAGCCGCACCCTCGCCTGCGCTTCGGCGGCGACGATCGAGGTCGCGCGGATGGCAGCCTGTTCGGTAGGAGAGATGGCGGTCATGCTGCTTCCCCTTTCAATGGCCGGTCTGAAAGCCACGGCTCTGGCCGAGCTGCACTTCCTCGCGCAGATCGTTCCAGATCACCTTGGCGATCTCGATGAATTTCGGGTCGTAACGGATGTCGGCCATGACGCGGGGGCGCGGCAGGTCGATACGGTAGACGCTCTTCACCGTGCCCGGACCGGCGGTCAGCACATAGACCTTGTCGGCCAGCGCCACCGCTTCCTCCAGATCATGCGTGACGAAGACGACGGAGGATTTGAGTCCCGACCACAGGCCCAGCAACTCGTCCTGCATGGCGGTGCGGGTCTGCATGTCGAGCGCGCTGAACGGCTCGTCCATCAGCAGGATCTTGGGCTGGTTGATGAAGGTCTGGGCCAGCGCCACGCGCTTGCGCATGCCGCCCGAGAGCTGGTGCGGGTAATGCTTCTCAAAGCGCGAAAGTCCGACGCGGCCGATCCAGTCGCGCGCCTTCTCATAGGCTTGCGCCTTCGGCGTGCCACGGAAGAGCGGACCGGCAGCGACATTGTCGATGACGCTGCGCCAGGGAAACAGTGCATCGGCCTGGAAGACGAAGCCGATGTCGCGGCTGATGTCGGTGACCGGATTGCCCATGACGCGGACATTGCCGGTCGTTGGACGCAAGAGACCGGTGACGAGGTTAAGCGTGGTCGACTTGCCGCAGCCGGTCGGGCCGACGACGCAGGCGAACTCGCCTCGCGCCACCGTCATGGTGAAATCGCGGATCGCCGTCATCATGTGGCCGTCCGGCGTGACGAAGCGCAGCGTCACATCGTCAATGGCTATAGCGGCATCGGCCGGCGGCGCGGCGGGAGACAATTTCTCCGCAGCCATGGTCTGCGATTGCATGGCACACTCCTGTGGTGGTGATGCGAGAATGGCGGCTCGGGCCGGTGGCCTGCTCGCCGGCATCTCAAGGCGCAGCTGCCGGATTGAATCAGGCAGCCGGCGCAAGTCCTTGTTTTTCAGGGCGGACGGATCCGTCCGCCCTCGCCTGCCGGCGCCTACTTGGCCGCGTCGACGAACTCGGTCGTGTAGGTCTTCGACAGGTCGATCTGCTTGCCCTGCAGGCTCTTGGAGAAGGTCGACAGAACCTTGAGCACCGTCTGAGGACCATCGGCAGGCATGCGGCCGTCTGGCGTGAACTGCGCCTTGCCGCCGGCGAGGCCCTGCACGTAAAGGTCCTTGTTGCCGGCGTAATAGTCCTTCGGCA
>NZ_RZSA01000856.1:0-2885 GCF_003998075.1 Mesorhizobium sp. M2A.F.Ca.ET.037.01.1.1
CGGAACTTCTGCCCCGCTTCCTGGCGATCACCGGCATCGAGGCCAACTCGATCCGCAAGGCCGCTGCGGAGCCTGGCTTCCTTGCCGGCGTCCTGCAATTCATCCTCGCTCATGAGCCGACGCTGCTGCGCTTCGCCGAGGAGACCGGCACGCCGCCGGCCGCCATCGGCAAGGCATTGCGTGCCCTCCCGCTCGGCAACGACGATCACGAGCGCTCGACATGAGCGACGATCCCGAGACGGCGAGGCAGATCGAAGAGCTTGCCGACGACGACCGGCCGCTGCTGGTGCTCGATGTCGACGATGTCGTGCTGGAATTCGTCCGGCCCTTTCCGCATTTCCTCAAAACGCGCGGCTTCGGGCTGACGCTCTCGTCCTTCCGATTGACAGGCAACATCGCCGAAACGGCGACCGGCCGGCTGATCGAACAGCCGGAAGTGACGGCGCTGCTGGGCGATTTCTTCGACACCCAGGCGGATTGGCAAAGCATCACCGAGGGCGCGGCGGACGCCCTGGCGATGCTTGGCCAAGGCGCCGAGATCGTCCTGCTGACCGCCATGCCACACAAGCATCGCGCGGTGCGCCGCGCCCATCTCGATGCGCTGGGGCTCGACTACCCGCTGCTGACGACGGAGATGGCCAAGGGGCCGGCCATCGCCAAGCTGCGCGGCCTCAAAGGCCGGCCGGTCGCCTTTGTCGACGACCAGCCCTCCAACCTGGTCTCGGCGCGCAATTCCGTGGCCGACGCCCACCTCTTCCATCTGATGGCCGACAACTCGCTGCGCGCCTTCCTGCCGCCGACGCCGGAGGACATCGTCTCGGTCGAGGACTGGCGCGAGGCCGCGCCCAAGATCGCGCGCGCTCTTGGGCTTTAGCGTAACCCTGGGAGAACCGTGAGCGGTTGGCTCGGCGACCGCTGTAGGCAGGGCGCTTCGCCGTTTCCGTGAAACGGTGAAACGCCCTAGTTCCCCAGCACAGGGATTTTGACCAGTCAGCTCTGTTTGCCTTGGAGGTGGCATGCCTTGGAGATTGGCCGAAACGCCCATCGCGATCGTCATTCCAGGGCGGAGCAGGAGCGAAGCTCCGTCGCGAAGACCCTGGAATCCATGCCGTTACCTTCGCCAAGGCGTGCAACGGAGCAGAATTCCGCACCGTGGCGGCGCTTCCAAGTCACGGCATGGATTCTATGGTCTGCGCGCGTCGCTCCGCTCCTTGCTCCGCCATAGAATGACGACGTTGGAGTCGGCTTCAACCAATCCCAGGCGTTTGCGCTGAGTTCACGGAAATGAACGGAAAATCTTGCGCCGGAACAAACGGCAACCCTTCAAGATCCCTGTGTCTGGGAACTAGCTTAAACGCTCAGGGCTGCAGCTTTGCGCCCGCCCCGCCATTGTCGCCGCCGTCCGAATCGTCGCCTCCGGTGGAATCGTCCGTTCCGTTCGCGCCGTCATCGCCGCTCGAATTGTCGTCCTGTCCCGCGCTGTCGTCCTGGACCTCGTCCGGGCCCTTCAGCATAGCGCCATTGACCGCGACGGACCCATCGGCCTTGGTGTTGATCACCCACTCCAGGCGACCGTCCGGCAACGTCTTGCCGAAGCCCTTGACGGCCAGGGCAAAGGGAAAGGCCTGCGCCATCTGCTCATCGCTCTTGGCGCCTTCCTTCAGGGCATCGACGAGCTTGTCATAGCCGGCGACGTCGATGGTCACGCTCGCATCCGGTTTCTCGCCTGGAAATGTCATCTCGCCTTCCAGCGCGACCTCGATGTCGCCGTTTTTCACCGTGCTGTGCCCGATGACGACCTTGGGATTCTTGGCCTTGAAATCGGCGACCAGAGCCTTGCCGAATTCATCCGGAAGCGGTGGTTCCTTATTGAGATCAAAGGCTTCGATCGCCTTCTTCGCCATCGTATCGAGATCGATATTGGCGCCGCCGAAATTCAGGTCGACGTCGGTTGGCAGCAAGGGGGTGGTCCATTCGGGCAGGGTCTGATGCGGGATCGTCAGCCCCGATGCCTTGATCGTGTAATCGACCTTGCCGTTCTGGGAGACGCCGTCCATGCCGAATGCGGTGCTGAATTGCTTCGCCCCGAACTTGCCGACAGGGCTCTCCACCTCGAAATCCTTGAAGCCGTAATTGCCTTCGATCCTTTGCCAGATCGGCAGCGCGGCCAGCATCAGCGATTTGAGCTCTGCCTGGTTCGCCTTGAGTTTGGCTTCGTCCTCATTCGCCACGGCAAAGGCGAGCAGGTCGAGCAGCGGCTTGGTCCGGACGCCCTTGCCGTTTGCGTCAACGGAAAGTTCCGGCGTTTTCAAGGTAAGCGGAAAATTCATCCCGTTGTCGGCATCGTTGATCTTGATGGTCTCGACGAAGTCCGAGACCTTTTGAGTCGCCGTGAAGTCGACGCCGCCACTGGCGGATTTGGTCGCGACAACGGTGGCGGTGCCGGCGCCGGTCGAGGCATCGGCCTGCTGCTTGGCGTCCCGGGACGTCATTGTCATCCCGGCCAAGGAGCTGGTTGCATTGGTGAAGGCCGCAAGGGCCGGATCGTAGACGCTGGTCAGCTTGCCGTCCTTGATCGTGAATTCCATGCTCTGGCGGCCCTCCGGCCCTTCGAACTCGAATGAGGCGCCCTGCGAGAAATTCGACGAGACGTCCCACGACCCGTCGCTGCGCGGCTTCACCATCAGCGCGTACGGGGCCATGTCGAACTTCAGGAGCTTCTGCTCCGGCACCGCATTGACGAGCGCTTTGATGTCGAGCGCGATCTTGTAGGCGTCGCCCTCCACCGAAACCTTGAGCACGCCCTTGTCGAACGCCTGCTTGCCGAAATAGCGCGCCAGATCGTCGGAAAGCTGCTTGGCGCCTTGATTGTCCACGGTCTGGGC
>NZ_RZSA01000857.1:0-2877 GCF_003998075.1 Mesorhizobium sp. M2A.F.Ca.ET.037.01.1.1
GGCCGGTCTTTTTATCTTCGCTCATGCCTGCGCCCTCGACGTACCGCGCCCGGGCAAGGCGGCGAACACCTCGTCCGTATGCTCGCCAAGGCGCGGCGGCGGTGCCGTTGGCGTGGGCGCCACGCCGTCGACCATGAAGCCGCCGCGCACCACCGTCAGCGGCCGATCCATGCCGGACATGCCCTCGAACGAGGAAGCCATGCCGCGCTCGGTGACCTGAGGCTCCTCGAGCACCTGCGGGATCGTCAGCACCCGCCCTGCCGGCACGCCGGCACGGTTGAGTTTCTCTTCCCACGTCGCCGCCGAAGCGCTGCCAAGCGCGTCCTCGATCAGCACCTTCAGCGCTGCCCGGTTCTGCTTGCGCGTCTCGCGCTCGGCAAAGCGTGTATCCGACGCCAACTCCGGCCGCCCGATCAACCCGCAAAGGGTCACGAATTGCTCCTGCTTGTTGGCCGCGATGTTGAGCAACCCCTCGCCGGTGTGGAACGCGCCGGAAGGTGCGGCCGTCATGTTCTCATTGCCCATCGGCTTTGGCTCGACGCCAGCCGTCAGATAGTTCGACACCGGCCAGCCCAGCGCCGACAGCGTGCATTCGAGCATCGAGACGTCGAGAAAGGCGCCCTCGCCTTTTGTCTTCTGCTTCACCAGCGCCGCGGCGATGGCGAAGGCGCCGACCAGCCCGCCCAGCGTGTCGGCCACTGGATAGCCGACGCGCAGCGGCGCCGTTTCCGGCGTGCCGGTAATGCTCATGATCCCCGACAGGCCCTGGATGATCTGGTCGTAGGCGGGATTGCCGCGCATCGGCCCGGTCTGGCCGAAACCGGATATCGCGCAATAGACGAGGCCCGGTCGGACTTCCTTCAGCTTTTCATGGCCGAGGCCGAGGCGATTCATCACCCCCGGCCGGAAATTCTCGACCAGCGCGTCGGCCGTCGCCACCAGGTCGAGGAAACGCTCGCGATCGTCGGGCTTCTTCAGGTCGAGCACAACAGATCGTTTGCCGGAGTTCTGCGCCAGGAACGAGGCCCCCATACCGGCCTGGTTGAGTTCAGGCGAGGCGCCGAGCTGGCGCGCAAGATCCCCGCCCGGCGGCGCCTCGACCTTTATGACGTCGGCGCCGAGCAGCGCCAGCTGGTAGGCGCAGTAGGGACCCGCCAGCACATTGGTGAGGTCGAGGACGCGGATACCGGAAAGCAGGTCTGTCATGATGCTCCAACCCGGTCAGGCATCGCCCGGCACATGCTCCGGCCCGCGCCTGCGCCGGTGCTCGATCCAGGCCCAGATATGCGGCCCGACAAGGCCGATGAAGGCGAGCGTCAAAAGCGTCAGCGACAGCGGATGCCGGAAGAACACCGTCCAGTCGCCGTTTTCTATCGTCATCGCGCGGCGGAACTGCGTTTCGGCAAGCGGTCCCAGGATCATGCCAATGATCACCGGCGCTGTCGGGAAATCGAAGCGCCGCATCAGGAAGCCTGCCGCGCCCAAGAGATAGAGGATCGCGAGATCGATCGGGGACTGCGAGATGCCGTAAGTGCCGACGGTGGCGAACACCAGGATGCCGGCATAGAGCTGCGGCGCCGGGATCTTCAGGAGCCGCACCCAAAGGCCGATCAGCGGCAGGTTGAGGACGACCAGGATGACGTTGGCGATGAACAGGCTGGCGATCAGGCCCCAGACCAGATTGGCCTGCGTCGTCAAAAGCAGCGGCCCCGGATTGATGCCGTAGCTCTGGAAGGCCGACAGCATGATCGCCGCGGTCGCCGAGGTCGGCAGGCCGAGGGTCAGCATCGGCACCAGGACGCCGGCGGCCGATGCATTGTTGGCGGCTTCCGGCCCCGCGACGCCTTCGATGGCGCCGACCGTGCCGAACTCCTCCTTATGCTTCGAAAGCTTCTTCTCGATCGCATAGGACAGGAAGGTCGGGATCTCGGCGCCTCCGGCCGGCATGGCGCCGATCGGAAAGCCGATCGCGGCGCCCCTGAGCCAAGGCTTCCACGAGCGCGCCCATTCGGCCGCCGTCATGTAGAGCGAACCTTTCAGCGGCACGATCTCGTCCTTGCCGGCATAGCGGCGCGAGGCCATGTAGAGCGTCTCGCCGACGGCGAACAGGCCGACCGCGATGATGATGACGTCGACACCGTCGAGCAATTCGGCCGTGCCGAAGGTGAAGCGCGGCTGTCCGGTCTGCAGGTCGACGCCGATCATGCCGACGACAAAGCCGGCGAACAGGCTGGTCAGTCCTCGCACCGACGACGAACCGAGCACCGCCGAGACGGTGATGAAGGCCAGCACCATCAGCGAGAAATATTCGGCCGGCCCGAACTTCAGCGCGTATTTGACCACGGTCGGAGCCAGGAAGGCGACACCCAGCGTGCCGAGCGTGCCGGCAACGAAGGAGCCGATCGCCGAGGTGGCGAGCGCCGCCCCGCCGCGCCCCGAACGCGCCATGCGGTTGCCCTCGAGCGCGGTGACGATCGTGGCGCTTTCGCCAGGCGTGTTGAGCAGGATCGACGTCGTCGAGCCGCCATACATCGCGCCGTAATAGATGCCGGCAAACAAAATGAACGAGGCCTCCGGCGCCACCTGGTAGGTGATCGGCAACAAGAGCGCGATGGTCAGCGCCGGCCCGAGCCCGGGCAGCACGCCGATCGCCGTTCCGAGCGTCGTGCCGACAAGGCACCATAACAGGTTGGTCGGCGTGAAGGCGACAGCGAACCCGTGCGCGAGATGGCTGAGCGTGTCCATGATCTCAGCCCCCCTTGCCGCCGAGCATGGCGCCCATCAGCGCGTTGAGCTGGTTCTCGATCAGGCCGGCACCGATGTTGACGCCGAGCGCCTTGGCGAAGCCGAAATAGGCGGCAAGCGCCAGCACGAGGC
>NZ_RZSA01000858.1:0-2873 GCF_003998075.1 Mesorhizobium sp. M2A.F.Ca.ET.037.01.1.1
TTCCAGTACACGGTCACCACGCAAGGCCGCTTCAACGACGCCCGCGACTTCCGATACGTGATCGTCAAATCGACCGACGACGGGCGCCTGATCGCGCTGCAGGACGTGGCGCGCATCGAACTCGGAGCCAAGGATTACGTCACCAACTCCTATCTCAACGGCAAACCGGCGGTCGCGCTCGCCATCTTCCAGCGGCCGGGCACCAATGCGCTCGCCGCGGCCGCGGAGATCCAGGACAAGATGAAGGAGCTTTCCCGCGACTTTCCGAAGGGGTTGAACTACGACATCGTCTACAATCCGACCGAGTTCGTCGCCGAGTCGATCCAGGAGGTCTACAAGACGATCCTCGAGGCGATGCTGCTCGTCATCATCGTCATCATCGTCTTCCTGCAGTCGTGGCGCATGGCGATCGTGCCGATCGTGGCGATCCCCGTGTCGCTGATCGGCACCCTGGCGGTGCTTTACGCCGCCGGCTTCTCGCTCAACATGCTGACGCTGTTCGGCCTCGTTCTGGCGATCGGCATCGTCGTCGATGATGCGATCGTCGTGGTCGAGAACGTCGAGCGCAATATTGCCAGTGGGCTGGCGCCCAATCCGGCGTCGCACCTGACAATGAACGAAGTCGGAACGGCCATCATCGCGATCTCGCTGGTGCTGATAGCCGTGTTCGTGCCGACAGCCTTCATCCCCGGCATTTCCGGGCAGTTCTACCTGCAGTTTGCGATTACCATCGCGGTCTCGACGGCGATATCGGCATTCAATTCGCTGACGCTTTCGCCAGCTCTGGCCGCACTGCTGTTCAAGCCGCACCATGCCGCGGCGGCGGCGCCGCGCTTTTTCCTGGCGCGGTTCGGACGGGCGCTCGCCGACGGCTTCAATCGCGGCTTCGACAGGGTCGCCCATTGGTATTCCAGCATCATTCGCGTGCTGGTCGGCTCGCGGATAGCGATCACCGCCATGCTGGCCGTTTTCGCGGCCCTGATCTACGCCACGGTCTACATGGTGCAGACGGTGCCGCGCGGTTTCATTCCGTCGCTCGACCAGGGCTATGCGATCGTCGTCGTCCAGTTGCCCGACGGCGCCTCGCTGTCGAGGACCGATGCGGTCATCCAGCAGGCGTCGCAAATCATCCAGAAAACCCCAGGCGTCGACTACGCAGTCGCGTTCGCCGGCTTCTCCGGCGCGACCTTCACCAACGCCAGCAACCAGGGCGTCATCTTCGCCAGGTTCAAGCCGTTTGATGAGAGGCTGAAAGCCGGCCAGTCGGCGACCAGGGTCATCGGCAATCTGTTCGGCAGCCTGCAAAGCATCAAGGAAGCCTTCATAATAGCACTGCCGCCGCCGCCTATTCGCGGCGTCGGCAATGCCGGCGGCTTCAAGCTGCAGATCCAGGAGCGCAACAGCGCCGACATGCGGCAGATCCTGGCGCTTGCCTACGAAATCGCCGGCAAGGCCAACAAGACGCCGGGGCTGATGGGCGTGTTCACCACCTTCTCCGCGTCGAGCCCGCAATTCTTCCTTGCGATCGATCGCGACAAGGCGCGCATCCTGAACGTGCCGATCCCCAACATCTTCGAGACTCTGTCGATCAATCTGGGCACTGCTTATGTCAACGACTTCAACGCTTTCGGGCGCGTCTACCAGGTGCGGGCGCAGGCCGACCAGGCCTTCCGCCTCGATCGCGCCGACATCTTGAAACTGAAGGTTCGCTCGGCGTCCGGCGCGCTGGTTCCGCTCGGCACGTTGCTCGAGATCCGCGACGTCACCGGCCCGGCGCTGGTCCAGCGCTACAACATGTACGTCTCGGTGCCGCTGCAGGGCAACGCCGCGCCCGGCGTTTCCACGGGCGACGCGCTGGCATTGATGGAAGGGATCACGGCAAAGACGTTGCCGGCCGGTACCTCCTACGAATGGACCGAGCTCGCCTATCAGGAACGCAACACCGGCAATGCCGCAGTCTATATCTTCGGACTGTCGGTGCTGTTCGTCTTCCTGGCGCTGGCGGCGCAATATGAAAGCTGGGTGCTGCCGTTTGCCATAGTGCTGGTGGTGCCGCTCGGCGTGCTCGCGGCGTTGCTCGGCGGGACTTTCCGAGGGCTGGACAACAACATCCTCGTGCAGATCGGCCTCATCGTGTTGATCGGGCTTGCCGCCAAGAACGCGATCCTGATCGTCGAATTCGCGCGGCAGGCGCAGGAACGGGGCCTGTCGGTCGCAGAGGCTGCCGTCGAAGCCTGCCGGCTCAGGCTGCGGCCGATCCTGATGACCGCCTTCGCGTTCATCCTCGGCGTCGTGCCGCTGATGATCGCAACGGGCCCGGGCGCAGAAATGCGCCAATCGCTCGGCACCGCGGTGTTCTCCGGCATGCTCGGCGTCACCTTCGTCGGCCTGTTCCTGACGCCGGTGTTCTACGTCACGCTCAGGTCGCTGTTTTCAGGGCGCAAGCCCCGTGCCGAAGCCGAGCCTTCGGGGCCGGCAGAGACGCCATCGGAGACGCCCGCCGAGTAGGGTTACGAATTCGCCGCGACCGCGCGAACGGCGACGTTTCTTCCTTCCTGTCGAAGGCGAGGTTGGCGATTGTCCGAACTAATGTCGGCCCAACCTCGACGGCTGGTGTCGCTGCCGTTACGACTAGACGCTTGAACCCCCATAACGGTCATTCGCCGAGTCGTTCTCAAACGACTGCGTTGGGGCACCAAGCTGCCTGCGAAATCGGATCTGCTTGTGGCTCGGATCGCCACCCGGCAAATCAGCTATGCTGATGAGCGTTACGGCTCACTTCTTTGGAAACGGCACGCCCTTGGTGGTGAATCTCTGTCCTCTGCCGATCGGGCGCACGGGGCGCTTGGTGGCGGCGGCCTTGCCGGTGCCGG
>NZ_RZSA01000859.1:0-2871 GCF_003998075.1 Mesorhizobium sp. M2A.F.Ca.ET.037.01.1.1
GCCTCCTTCAGCGCCGGGTGGCCGGTGACGTCATAGGTGCCGAACAGCGTCTCGCCGCCATGGCTGGCGCGGCGCGCGACCAGCCGGCCCCAGACGCCGAAGGGAAAGCTCTGCGCATCCGGCATGCCGGGATGGAAGGCGACATGCCCCGGCCTGCCGTGATGGTAGGGCTGGCTGAGCAGCAGCCGGCCGCGCAGCGAGGGCGACCGCAGTGGCACCGGCGGCTCCTCGCGCGGCGACTCGCGCGGGCCTTCGGGCAGGTCGACGATCACGGGCCGCGCGCCCTGGCGGTTGGCGAGATAGCCTTCGGTGACGAGCTGGTCGTAAGCGGCAACGATGGTGTTGCGGCCAAGGCCGAGCTCAGCGGCCAAGGCGCGGGTGGAGGGAAGCTCCGAGCCGGGGGGCAGCGCGCGGCTGCGGATGATGGCGACGAGGCCGTGATAGAGCTGGCGCGAGAGATGCTCCGGGCCGGCGCGGTTCACGGTGAGCGTGTCGAGGGGGAAGGGTTGGGGTTTGGCGTGCGGGCGCATGGGTTACGCCCGCCCATAGGTGCATTGGTGTGCCGCGGCGGGCTTGGCTTCCGACGTCGAGTTCCTTCGCCCCACTCTCTGTCCTGCCGGACTGCCCGGCCCTTCGCTGCCGCTCAGGGCTTTCGTCGCTCGGAAAGCCAAGCAATTGGCTTCCCGTCCGCTGCGCGGACCGCTCCTCAACCCCCTCAAGGGGGGAGATTGGATGTCGCGCCGGCTTTCGCCAATCGCCAACGTTGCAAGGGGAACGCCAGGGCTGAAGCTGCCAATCTCCCCCCTTGAGGGGGAGATGTCCGGCAGGGCAGAGAGGGGGGCCTCGCGCCGACGCTCGATCATTTCCAGATTTCCCATCCCCCATCCTGCCACAGCGACCCTGCCGTCACAAACTGGTTCCTTCATTTTCCAGAAAACTGGCCCTCGCGATGGAGACAGAGCGGCGTAGACTTCGCTCATAGACGTTGGGGATAAGACGTCGGCGCAAGACGGGGAAGACAAAGTCCGGGCAAGGCAACTGGGAGGCTGCCGGCCGGACAGGCAAGGCGAGCGCGATGCATCGCCCGCCGCAGGCATGAAGCCATTTCCCTCCCGAGACCATGAACCCCGCAGCCATCCTGGCCGCGGGGCGGAAAGCGAGCAATGACGACAGTTCGACTTGGCATCAACCCGATCACCTGGACCAATGACGATGTGCCGGAACTGGGCGGCGACACGCCGCTCGAGACCTGCCTCGCCGAGACCGCCGAGGCCGGCTATGCCGGCACCGAGCTTGGCGGCAAGTTCCCGCGCGACAGCCGCGCGCTTCGGCCAATCCTCGACCATTACGGGCTGGCGCTGATCTCCGGCTGGTATGACGGGCGCATCTGCGAGAAGGAGGTCGACGAGGAGTTCGAGGCGATCCGGCCGCATCTGACTTTATTGCGCGATCTCGGCGCCAGGCGCGTCGTCTATGCCGACACCTCGCGCGGCCGGCATGGCGCGATCCATGACCCGATCTCGCAGCGGCCGAAGCTGATGGACGGCGAATGGAAGGCCTATGGCGCCAAGATCACCAGGCTCGCCGAGCGGTTCTCCGATTTCGGCGTCGGCATGGCCTTCCACCATCACATGGGCACGATCGTCGAGACCGACACGGAGATCGACCGGCTGATGCACAGCACCGGCGAGGCGGTCGGCCTTCTCTACGACACCGGGCACTGCGCCTTTTCGGGCGGCGACCCGGAGCAATTGCTGCGCCGGCATGTCGAGCGCGTCGTGCATGTCCATTGCAAGGATGTGCGCCCGGCGATGCTGAAGAAGGCGCGCGAGGCCGACATGAGCTTCATGGGCGCGGTGATGGAAGGCATCTTCACCGTGCCAGGCGACGGCGCGATCGACTATGCGACGCTGCTCAAGATCCTCGCCGGCCAGGGCTATTCCGGCTGGCTGGTGGTGGAGGCCGAGCAGGACCCGGCCAAGGCGCACCCCTTGACCTATGCGACGATGGGGTATCGCAATCTGAAGAAGCTGGCGCAGGGCGCGGGCTTCTATGTCCACGAGCGCGCAAAGGAGGTCCGCCATGCCGGCTGAACGCAAGGTCGTCATAAACATCGACGATGTCGGCATGTGCCATGGCGCCAATGTCGCCTATCTCAAGCTGAAGCGCGCCGGCGCCGTCGACAGCGGCTCGGTGATGGTGCCCTGCCCGTGGTTCCTGGAGATCGCCGAGGAAGGGGCGAAGGACGCCTCGCTCAATCTCGGCGTCCACATCACGCTCACCTCGGAGAAGAAATACTACCGCTGGCGGCCGCTGACCAAGGCGAGCCAGGCCTCCGGCATCGTCGATGGCGACGGCTACCTGTTCCGCTCGGTGCCGGAATTGCGCGCCAAGGGCGAGCCGGAAGCGGTGGAGGCCGAGATGCGGGCGCAGATCGATGCGGCCAAGGCCGCGGGGCTGTCGCTCACCCATATGGACGGGCATATGGGCGCGGTGTTCTCGCCGGAATTCGTCGACCGCTACCCGGCTGTCGGCATCGACTACGGCCTGCCGACGCTGTTCCCGAAAAGCATCTCGGTCTATGGGCCGATCCACAATCTGGGCCCGCTGGACGATAGCGTCTTCTCCGCGCCGGGCAAGCGGCTGGAGCAAGCCGGCGAGACGCTGGCAAGCGCGGTGCTGGAGACGCCATGGCACCGCAACCAGCCAGCCCGGGCGCGCTACGAGGCGCTGTTCGGCCAGATCGGCGACGGGCTCAACTTCCTTTGCCTGCATGCCAACGCGCCTGGCGAGATCGAGGTGATCGAGCCCAGCTCGGCACAGATCCGCATCGACGAATTCGACCTGCTTCCAGACCCGGATTTCATGGCC
>NZ_RZSA01000085.1:0-11625 GCF_003998075.1 Mesorhizobium sp. M2A.F.Ca.ET.037.01.1.1
GCGCGCATCATCGACCTCTTCCGCAGCCATTTCTTCGATGCCGAAAGCTGGACCATCGGCGAGTATTTCGACGAGGGCTGGAAGCCGGCCGCGGGCGAGAAGGGGAGCTGGACCGAGCCTGGCCATCATTTCGAATGGGCCTCCCTGCTGGTCGATTTCGCCGCCCGCAGCGGCCAGAACGAACTTCCCGCCTTCGCCCGCAAGCTTTATGCCTCGGCCATTGCCAACGGGCTCAACCGCGCAACCGGCCTCGCCTACGGCGCGGTCTCGCGCCAGGGTCTGCCGCTGGATACCGTCTCGCGCGGCTGGCCGCAGGCCGAGGCGATCAAGGCGGCGATCGCGCTGGACGGCTCGGGCGGGCCGGACCTCAAGCCCGAGATCGAGGCGCGCGTCGGCCGCCTGTTCCGCTGGCACATCGATCCGGCACCGCTCGGTCTGTGGATCGATCGCATCGACGAGCGCGGCCGCTCACTGGCGACCGAGGTGCCGGCCAGCATCTTCTACCATCTGGTCTATGCGCTGACGCAGTATCTGGACGGGACGGCGCAGATGGGGTGAGCCGGTTCCGGCACGGCCTGACCAGACATCGTCGTCATGGCGTCGCATTCCCCCGGACGATCAGAGCCAGCAGCGCGACGACCGGCGGCGCCGCGAATGACCAGACACCGACTGCACATGGAGCAGCGCGGCCGTTCCGCATCCGAGAGCGAAGACGGCCACCATGCCCGACATCCGCGCGAGGCGCGACCGTGACGCGGCAGTATCCTCGGCGGACGAGCCGTAGATCAGGTCGGCCAGGTCAAGCATGATCTGGGTCGTGGTGCCCGTCATCAGCGTCGAAGGCGGCAGGCTGGCGAGATGGACGCGATGCGCGGCGTTCTGCACCGCCATGGCCGAAACCAATATCATTCCCGTTACGATGGCGGCCCAATGGTCGCCATCCGGGAAAGGCCCGAGCCGGACCGTCAGAACGGCGGCTGCGATCAGCAATACGAGCTTGATCGTCAGCAGGTAACGAAAGACCGGCGCTTCCCGGTGTCTCAGCGCGTTCGACAACAGCCGGCTGAGGATGACAACAGCGCAAAAGACCGGCAGCGCAAGCAGCTTCGACAGGGCGCCTGACGTGCCGAGCGCCAGGGAGGCGCCGAGCGTCACGAAGTTGCCGGTGACATGCGCGGTAAACAGCCCCTGGAGCGCCAGGAAACCCATCGTGTCGACATAGCCGCCGTTGAAGCCGAGCAGTAGCGGCAACACGACGGCTCGGTTGTCCTTGGTTTCACCCGCCATCTTGGCCTCCTTTGCCTCCGGCAAGGTTGTGGCAAACCGCGGCAAGGAGAACAGCGCGATGATCTGCCGAAACGGATCGCGACATCAATAAGGCGCCGCCACGTCACCCGTCTCGACATAAACCGCCTTGAGCTGCGAATAATGCGCCAGCGCGGCCAGCGAGTTCTCGCGGCCGATGCCGGACTGCTTGACGCCGCCGAAGGGCATTTCGACCGGGGTCAGATTGTAGGCGTTGATCCAGCAGGTGCCGGCCTGCAGCTCGGCGATCACCCGATGCGCACGCGGCAGGTCGCGCGTGAACACGCCGGCCGCCAGCCCGAACTCGGTGTCGTTGGCGCGCTCGATCACCTCGTCCTCGCTGTCGAACTTCAAGACGCTCATCACCGGTCCGAAAATCTCCTCGCGCGCGATGCGCATGGTGTCGGTGACATTGGTGAACACGGTCGGCTCGATGAAGAAACCGCTCTCGAAACCTTGCAGCGACGGCACGTTGCCGCCGCAGGCGAGTGTCGCTCCGTCCTGCTGGCCGGCTTCGATGTACGAGACGACCTTGCTCTGCTGCGCCTTGTTGACCAGTGGGCCCATCTGCGTCTCGGGATCGAGCGGATCCCCGATGCGGATCTTCTTGGTGCGCTCGACCAGCCGCTCGACGAAGCGATCATGCAGGCCTTTCTGCACGAAGACGCGCGTGCCGTTGGAGCAGATTTGCCCGGTCGAATAGAAATTGCCGAGCATGGCGCCGCCGATGGCATTCTCGAGGTCGGCATCGTCGAAGACGATGAGCGGCGACTTGCCGCCGAGCTCCATCGTCGCATGCTTCATCTTGGAGCCGGCGAGCGACAGCACCTTGCGACCGGTCGGCACCGAGCCGGTCACCGAAACTTTTGCCACCACATCATGGCCGACGAGGCCGGCGCCGACATCGCCATAGCCTTGCACGACATTGAACAGCCCATCGGGCAAGCCGGCCTCCGAGTAGATCTCGGCCAGCGCCAGGGCCGAAAGCGGCGTGTTCTCCGAAGGCTTGAACACCATGGCATTGCCCATAGCCAGCGCCGGCGCCGACTTCCAGCCGGCGATCTGGATCGGGTAGTTCCAGGCGCCGATGCCGACGCAGACGCCGAGCGGCTCGCGGCGCGTGTAGGCGAATGGTCCGCCGAGATCGATCATCTCGCCGTTGAAGGCGGCGACCGCTCCGGCGAAATATTCCAGGCAGTCGGCGGCGGAAGGGGCGTCCGCCACCAATGTCTCCTGGATCGCCTTTCCGGTGTCGAGCGTCTCGATGCGCGCCAGGTCGGCGTTGCGCGCGCGCAGAATATCGGCGGCGCGGCGCAGGATGCGGCCGCGCTCGACGGGCTTCAGCCGCGCCCAGGCCGGCTGCGCGGAGCGGGCCGCCTCGATCGCCAGCTCCAGCACGTTCGGCGTCGCCGAATGCAGGGTGGCGATGGTCTCGCCGGTTGCCGGATAGATCACCGGCAGCGGCGTGCCGCCCTCATCCTCGATATAGCGGCCGTTGACATAGTGCGATGCGGTCGGCTGGGCGCGCATGGCTTTCTCCAAGTCTGTTCGCCGGGAGGGCGGTCAGCCCGACAATGCCCTATCGGTCCGCCACCTGCCAGCGAGGATTGATCCAGGGTTCCTGGTTGGATGGCGCCAGCGGCGTGCGGCCGAGGATATGGTCGGAGGCTTTTTCGCCGGTCATGATCGACGGCGCGTTGAGGTTGCCGTTGGTCACACGCGGGAAGATCGAGGAGTCGGCGACGCGCAGTCCTGCGACGCCGATTACCCGGCATTCCGGATCGACGACGGCGGTTAAATCGTCGGCACGGCCCATCCGGCAGGTGCCGCAAGGGTGGTAGGCGCTCTCGGCATGGTCGCGGATGAAGGCGTCGAGCTCGTCGTCGGTCTGCACATGGCTGCCCGGCGAAATCTCCTTGCCGCGGAAGCCGTCGAAGGCCTTCTGCCCGAAGATCTCGCGCGTCAGCCGGATGCAATGGCGGAACTCGCTCCAGTCGTCCGGATGTGACATGTAGTTGAAGCGGATCACCGGCTTCGCCTTCGGGTCGGGCGAGCGCAGCGTCACCGAACCGCGCGACTTCGAGCGCATCGGCCCGACATGCGCCTGGAACCCATGCGCCTTCGCCGCCGCCTTGCCGTCATAGCGCACCGCCGCGGGGATGAAGTGATACTGGATATCGGGGTAGTCGACGCCGGCCTGCGAACGCACGAAGGCGGCCGCCTCGAAATGGTTGGTGGCGCCAAGCCCGCTCTTGAAGAACAGCCACTGCGCGCCGATCAATGCCTTGGAGAAAGGATTGAGCACCGAGTTCAGCGTGATCGGCCTAGTCGATTCCTGCTGGATATAGAGTTCCAGATGGTCCTGCAGATTGGCGCCGACACCCGGCCTGTCGGCGATCACCTTTATGCCGTTCTCCTGCAGATGCGCGCCTGGGCCGATGCCGGACAACATCAGGATCTTCGGCGAGTTGATCGACGACGCCGCGACGATCACTTCACGCCGCGCCTTAACGACCTGAATCTTTTTGTCAGCTTCGATCTCGACGCCGAGGGCGCGTTGATTCTCGATCACCACGCGCCGGGCGAAGCCTTTGACCAGACTCACATTCTTGCGTTTGAGAGCCGGCTTCAGATAGGCGTTCGCCGCCGACCAGCGGCGGCCGCCAAGAATGGTCTGCTCCATCGGCCCGAAACCTTCCTGCTTCGAGCCGTTATAATCGTCGGTGAGCTCGAAGCCCGCCTGGCGGCCTGCTTCGACGAAGGCGCCATAGAGCGGGTTCTTCCGTGTGCCGCGCTGCACATGCAATGGTCCGCCGTGGCCCCGCCAGCCATCCTCGCCGCCGTCGGAATCCTCCATGCGCTTGAAATAGGGGAGCACGTCGGCGAAGCCCCAGCCGGTCGCACCCTGTTCCGCCCAATGGTCGAAGTCGTGTGCATGGCCGCGCACATAGACCATGCCGTTGATCGAGGACGAGCCGCCGATCACCTTGCCGCGCGGCGTCGCCAGCACGCGGCGGCCGAGATGCGGCTCCGGCTCGCTGGCGAAACCCCAGTCGTAGAGGCTCATATTGAGTGGGATCGACAGCGCCGACGGCATCTGGATCAGCGGCCCCATATCGG
The DNA here is from genome assembly GCF_003998075.1 of Mesorhizobium sp. M2A.F.Ca.ET.037.01.1.1. NCBI lineage: Bacteria > Pseudomonadati > Pseudomonadota > Alphaproteobacteria > Hyphomicrobiales > Phyllobacteriaceae > Mesorhizobium > Mesorhizobium sp. M2A.F.Ca.ET.037.01.1.1. The sequence goes on from NZ_RZSA01000085.1 coordinate 4,426, forward strand.
TGCCGCCGAACTCGATGACGATCACCGAGTGCTTGCCGTCCTCCGACAGCCGATAGGCCATGGCCGAGCCGGCGGAGCCGGAGCCGATGATGACGAAATCCGCTTCAAGCATTGTTCATATGCGCCATAAAATCGGCGAGCGAGACATTGCCGCCGGTTGCAACCACAAGGACAGTCTTGTCCTTCACATCCACCTTGCCGCCGAGAAGGGCGGCCAGTGATGCCGCGCCCGAGGGCTCCAGCACCAGCTTCATCCGCTCGAAGGCGATCTTCATCGCCCGCCGCACCGAGGCGTCGTCGACGGTGACGCCGCGCACGCCGGCGGCGCTGACGGCCGCGAAAGGCGCGTCGCCGGGCTTGCGCGCCATCAGCCCGTCGCAGATCGATTTCGGCCCGATCGGCATCGTCTCGATCGCGCCATGCGCGAGCGATGAGCCCATGCCGTTGAAACCCTCCGGCTCGACGGCGATGATCTCGGTCTTGGGCGACAGATAGTGGAAGGCCAGCGAAACGCCGCCGATCAAGCCACCACCGCCGACCGAGCAGAACACAAGGTCGGCATGCTCCTTCTTAGCCGCCAACTGGTCGAGCGCTTCCAATCCGGCACCCGCCTGGCCTGCGACGATTTCCGGATCGTCGAAGGGGTGCAGCAAGGTGAGGTGCTCTGTCTCGGCGATCTCGCGCGCCTTGGCGGCAGCCACCTCCTCACGGGCGCGATCGCCATGATCGGTCAGCACCACGCGCGCGCCATAGCCGGCGGTGGCATCGCGCTTGGCGGCCGGCGCGTCGACCGGCATGACGATGGTGACGGGAATGCCGAGCGCCTGGCCGGCGGCTGCCAGCCCCTGCGCGAAATTGCCGGAGGAGTAGGCCACCACGCCCTTCTTCGCTTCATCCGGCGAAAGCCGCTTCAGCCGCCAATAGGCGCCGCGCACCTTGAAGGAGCCGGCCCATTGCAGCGACTCCGGCTTGACGAAGACGCGCGCCGCGCCGGTTTCCCTGGCCAAAGCCGCCGACTCCAGGAGCGGCGTCACCTGCGTGGCCGTCGAGGTGACGGCGTAGGCGTGCCTCAGATGATCAAGTGGTGGGACGAGAATGTCTGCCATCATTCGCCTCTCGGATACCGTTTGCTCTCTTCGAGATTGTCGAGGTTCATGTGGTTGCGCATGTAGCGTTCCGACGCCTTCTGCAGCGGCTGGAACTCCCAGGGGTAGTAAGCGCCGTTGCGCAGCGCCGGGTTGACGACCCAGCGGCGCGCCTGGCTTTCACGGACTGCGGCGTCGAAGCCTGCCATGTCCCAGCGCGCGCGGACCTTTTCCATGAAGGCCGAGACCAGATCGGCGTAGGCCGGGTTGGTCGCGAGATTGTCGAGCTCGCGCGGATCGGCGACGAGATCGAAGAGCTGCGGCGGATCGAGCTCGCAATGGACGAATTTGTATTTGCCCTCGCGGATCGCCACCATCGGCGCGTAGGAGCCTTCAGCCGCATATTCCATCAGCACCGGCGCCGAGCGCTCCTTGCCGGCGGCAAGCGGCAGCAGCGACAGGCCGTCCGTCCACGGCGCGATCCCGCTCATGTCGATGCCGGCGAGGTCGCAGAGCGTCGGCGCCACGTCGAGATTGGAGGCAGGCGTCTCGATCAGTCCGGCCTTGATGCCTTTGCCGGACATCATCAAAGGCACCCGCGCCGCCCCTTCGTAGAAGCACATCTTGAACCACAGGCCGCGCTCGCCCAGCATGTCGCCATGGTCGGAGCAGAACAGAATGATCGTGTCGTCCAGCATGCGCGTGCGCTCCAGCACCGACAGCAGCTCGCCGATCTTGTCGTCGAGATAGGAGATGTTGGCGAAATAGCCGCGCCGCGAGCGGCGGATCTGCTCGGGCGTGATGTCGAAACTGTCGTAGTCGGATGCCTTGTAGAGCCGCTTTGAATGCGGATCCTGGCTGTCGTAGGGGATGAAGCCCACCTCCGGCTCCAGTGCCGGGCAGTCTTCGTAAAGGTCCCAGTATTTGCGCCGCGCGACATAGGGATCGTGCGGATGGGTGAAGGAGACGGTCAGGCACCAGGGGCGCCGGTCCGCGTCATCCGACACGCGCGCGAACTCATAGAGCTTTTGCGTCGCATGGAAGGCGACCTCGTCGTCATACTCCATCTGGTTGGTGATCTCGGCGACGCCGGCGCCGGTCACCGAACCCAGATTGTGGTACCACCAGTCGATACGCTCGCCGGGCTTGCGGTAGTCCGGCGTCCAGCCGAAATCGGCCGGGTAGATGTCGGTGGTCAGCCGCTCTTCGAAACCGTGCAGTTGGTCGGGGCCGACGAAATGCATCTTGCCGGAAAGCACCGTGTGATAGCCGGCGCTGCGCAGATGATGCGCGTAGGTCGGGATCGAGGAGGCGAATTCCGCGGCGTTGTCATAGACTTGGGTGCGCGACGGCAGCTGGCCGCTCATGAAGGAGGCGCGGCCCGGTGCGCAGAGCGGCGAGGCGGTATAGTTGTTGGCGAAGCGCGCCGAGCGCTGGGCAAACGCCTTCAGATTGGGCGCGTGCAGGAACTCGGCCGGGCCGTCCGGGAAGAACGTGCCGTTGAGCTGATCGACCATGACGATCAGGAAATTGGGTCGCCGGGTGGTCAAGGCAGGCTCCGTCCGTTGAGCTTGGTTTCGAGATAGTCTTCCACAAGCGCGATCGCGGTCTGCGCGTCGGGCACGCCGTCCTTCAGCGCGCGGCGGATGTAGAGCCCGTCGATCAGCGCCGCGGTCGCTTCCGCCACGCGGTCGGCCTCTGTCCGCGGCAGGATCCCGGTCAGCCCGCTCATTAGGTTCGAATGCAGCCGCCGCGCATAGATGCGCAGCAGCCGCCGCAGCTCGGTCGATTTCTGCGCCTCGACATAAAAGGCAAGCCAGGCGGCGATGATCTCGGCCTGGAACTGGTCATCGGAGAAGCTGACCGCGACCACGGACGAGACGCGCTCACGCGCTGTGCCGGCGGTGTGAAGCGCGTGCCTGGTGTCGATGTTGAGCTCCGTCAGGATGTGCCGCATCGTCGCGAAAAGCAGCTCGTCCTTGGCGCCGAAATAGTGATGCGCCAGCGCCGACGACACACCGGCGCGTCCGGCGATCTCCGACATCGTCACGTCGAGCGATCCGCGCTCGCCGATCGCCGAGATCGTCGCGTCGATCAGCGCCTTGCGGCGCACGGGTTCCATTCCGATTTTCGGCATTTTGGGGGTCCGGTTCGGGTCGAGATTATTTTTTATTGACGCGTCAATCAATAAAAAATCGACACCGGGATCAACCGATCGTGTCGTTCTGGCCCATGCAGGGGGCTGGAAAACGGTTCATTGTTGAACAATATTGAATCACGTGCCGCTAAGGATCGTGCTAGGCTGCGGCGCAAATGGAGGTTGCCATGACCGCATGCATCGTCGGCTGGGCGCATTCGCGCTTCGGCAAGCTCGAAGGCGAGACGCTGGAGAGCCTGATCACCAAGGTTGCCGTCGAGGCGCTCGACCATGCCGGCATCGGCCCCGACGATGTGGACGAGATCGTGCTCGGCCATTTCAACGCCGGCTTCTCGCCGCAGGATTTCACCGCGAGCCTCGTGCTGCAGGCCGATGACCGGCTGCGCTTCAAGCCGGCGACGCGCGTCGAGAATGCCTGCGCCACCGGGTCGGCCGCGGTCCGGCAAGGTATCCGCGCCATCGACGCCAACGCCGCCCGCATCGTGCTGGTGGTCGGCGCCGAGCAGATGACGACCACGCCCGGTCCCGAGATCGGCAAGAACCTGCTCAAGGCATCCTACCTTCCGGAAGAAGGTGACACCCCGGCCGGCTTTGCCGGCGTCTTCGGCAAGATCGCGCAGGCCTATTTCCAGCGCTATGGCGACCAGTCGGACGCGCTGGCCATGATCGCTGCCAAGAACCACAAGAACGGTGTCGACAATCCCTACGCGCAGATGCGCAAGGATTTCGGCTATGAGTTCTGTCGCCAGGAAAGCGAGAAGAACCCCTTCGTCGCCGGTCCGCTGAAGCGCACAGATTGCTCGCTGGTGTCGGACGGCGCCGCGGCGCTGGTGCTCACCGACACCGCGACGGCGTTGAAGATGCGGCGCGCCGTGACCTTCCGCGCCAACGAGCATGTCCAGGATTTCCTGCCGATGTCGAAGCGCGACATCCTAGCCTTCGAAGGTTGCGAGCACGCCTGGAACCAGGCGCTGAAGAAGGCCGGCGTCACGCTCGACGACCTTTCCTTCGTCGAGACGCATGACTGCTTCACCATCGCCGAATTGATCGAATACGAAGCGATGGGCCTGGCCAGGCCCGGCGAGGGCGCCAGGCTGGCGCTGGACGGCACGACGGCCAAGGACGGCCGCCTGCCGGTCAATCCTTCGGGCGGCCTGAAGGCCAAGGGCCATCCGATCGGCGCCACCGGCGTTTCGATGCATGTGCTCACCGCCATGCAGTTGACCGGCGAGGCCGGCGGCATCCAGGTGCCGGGCGCGAAGCTCGGCGGCATCTTCAACATGGGTGGTGCTGCCGTCGCCAATTACGTTTCCATTCTCGACCGCATCAGGTAGAAGCTGCCCGCACTAAAAGCAGCGCCCTCTGGCGCGTGCGGGAGGCAGCATGTCCAATCCGGTTCTGGTCGAAGTCACGCGCGGCGCGGTGGTCGAAAGCAGGCACCGCGGCGCCATCAGCGCGTTCGACGCCGACGGCAAGACCGTCTGGGAGATCGGCGACACGGATCGCCCGGTTTTCCCGCGCTCTGCGGTGAAGGCGATCCAGGCGCTGCCGCTGGTCGAATCGGGGGCTGCCGACGCCTATGGCTTCGGCAACCGCGAACTGGCGCTGGCCTGCGCCTCGCATTCGGGCGAGCCCGCCCATGTCGAACTGGCGCGGGCGATGCTCGCCAAGGCCGGTCTCGACAAAACCGCTCTCGAATGCGGCGCGCATTGGCCCAACCATGAAGCCACCCTAGCGCTCGCCCGCGCCGGCGCTGTGCCGAGCGCGTTGCACAACAACTGCTCCGGCAAGCATGCCGGCTTCCTCTGCACCTGCGTGCATTCGGGCATCGCCCATCGGGGCTACGTCAAGGAGGGACACGCGCAGCAGGAGATGGTGCGCGACGCCATGCAATCCGTCACCGGCGCTGCCCACAACACCGGCAATAGCGCCATCGACGGCTGCTCGATCCCGACCTATGCCGTGCCGTTGAAGAGTTTTGCGCTCGGCTTTGCCCGCATGGCGACGGGCAGGGGCTTCTCGCCCGAGCGCGCAAAGGCGGCGAAGCGTCTGCTTTCGGCCTGCATGGCCGAGCCGTTCCTCGTCGCCGGCACCGGCAAGGCCGATGTCGCGCTGATGCAGGCAGCACCGGGCCGCATCTTCGTCAAGACCGGCGCCGAAGGCGTCTATTGCGCGGCCTTGCCCGAGCTCGGTCTCGGCATCGCGCTCAAATGCGATGACGGCGCCGGCAGGGCGGCAGAGGTGATGATCGCCGCGGTGCTTGCGAAACTGCTGCGTGGCGATGAGGCGGTAGCGGTAAGGCTGACCCAGCTCGCCCATCCCGCAGTCGAAAGCCGCATCGGCGCCAAGGTTGGTTCGCTGCGGCCGACGGCGGCACTCAATTAGCGCATGATCCCGAAAGTGGGGACCGGTTTCGGAAAGATCATGCTCCAACAAAAACTAGGTCAGGATGACGTTTCAACGAAACGTCATCCTGACCTAGCCGTCTTCAGCGACAGCACCAAAGTCATCGGATTCTTTGGCGAAGCCTGGAAGCCATAGCGTTCATAAAACGTCTTGGCTTCATCCGATATGGCATGAACCAGGAGACCGCGAATGCCGAGAATGGCGGCCGCTTGGCTGGTCCGCAGCACCGCGTCCTGAAGCAGGGCGACGCCGGGGCCCTTGCTCTGCCAGTTTGCATCGACAGCCAAACGGCCAAGCACAGCCATGGGCACGGGATCCGGCATATTGCGCCGGATCGAACCGGGAGCATCTGCGAGATCAAGTCCACCTGATGAAAGGCAATAATAGCCAACGACGCGCGTGCCTTCCGCAATCACATAGGTTCTGGACGCGCCGCTGACCTGATTGGCACGCGCCCGCCGTCGAAGCCATTGATCGAGGCTGTCGGTCCCGCTTTGAAAAAGGTCGAGGTCGTGGCTATCGGCGAGAAGGACCGGTGCCGATAGCATCAGTCCTGCCAGGGCTTGGGCGCATTCATCAGCCGGGCAAATCCCTCGCCGCGCGGCGGCTGGTCGAGGATATCGAGATAATGCTGATAGCTTTCGGCATCGACCTTGACGAGCGTCTGGTCGAGCAGCGTGTCTTCGGCCGCGCGGTAGGCGGCCTCGATCATGAAGTCGGAGCGGGTCTTGCCGCGTATCTTCGCGGCGCGGTCGATCAGGCTGCGGACATCCTCGCGGATGCGCAGGTTGACGGGCTTGGCGTGGCTGTCCTGGTTTTTGGTGGCCATGGCGATGGTTCCTTCGTAACGCCATATAGCATTTCTGCATACACAATGTGTATCTAAATTTGAGATCAGCGAATTTCGTCGCTCTTGACCCGGAAGAACGCTCCCCTAACAAACTGAGCAGCAACGAGTTCATCTTTTTTGCTAGTCTCCTCCGTCAACGAGCGCCGGGTACTGGCCATGCTGGAAGCGGACAAGGTGTTTGCCGGGTCGATCCCGGAAAATTACGATCGCCATATGGTGCCGCTGATTTTCGAGGCTTATGCGGTGGAGGCCGCACGGCGGGCGGCTTCTTTCTCGCCCTTGGCCGTATTGGAAACCGCCGCGGGCACCGGGGCCGTCACCCGTGCCCTGGCGCCAAAACTGGATCCCGGCAGCACCTATACTGTAACCGATCTCAACCAGCCGATGCTCGACTATGCGGCGTCGCGCCAGGGCCGCACAGCCTCATTACCTGGCGCCAGGCGGATGCCTTGAAGCTGCCCTTCGACGACGCTGCCTTCGACCTCGTCTGCTGTCAATTCGGCGCGATGTTCTTTCCCGACCGCGCCGCCGCTTATCGCGAGGCAAAGCGCGTCCTGAAGCCTGGCGGGCATTTCCTGTTCAGCGTCTGGGACCGCATCGAGGAGAATATCTTCGCAGACGACGTGACCAATGCCCTGGCCAGGATCTTTCCGCATGATCCGCCGCGCTTCCTGGCGCGTACGCCGCACGGTTATCACGAC
>NZ_RZSA01000860.1:0-2870 GCF_003998075.1 Mesorhizobium sp. M2A.F.Ca.ET.037.01.1.1
CGCGTCGTGGAAAATTTCCTCGACATGGCGCATTTCCCCTTCGTGCACACCGACATACTCGGCTCGGAGCCGCACACCGAGGTGCCGCGCTATCTGAGCGAGATCCGCCGCGACGTGGACGAGGTCTGGGCCACCAACTGCACCTTCTTCCAGCCGCGCATCGCGGCGACGGAAAGCTCCGGCGATTTCGTGCGGCTCACCTACCGCGTGCCAAGCCCCTTCGTGGTGATGCTCTACCGCGTCTGCCCCAGCGCGCCGGACCGCCTCGATGCCATCGCCCTCTTCATCCAGCCGATCGAGGAGGATCTCTGCCGCGCGCAGCCTGTCATGTACCTCGTCGACGCGACCTCGACCGACACGGCGCTGCTCAATTTCGAGCAGGTGATCTTCCTGCAGGACCGGATCATCGTCGAGAACCAGCGTCCCCTCCTGCTGCCGCTCGAACCGCGCCTGGAGATCCCGACGCGGGCGGACGGCTCTTCGGTCGCCTATCGTCGCTGGCTCAAGGAGAAGGGCCTGCGGTTCGGAACGACGGGAGCGCACTGACCGTGCAGGTGCTTCGCCCGGCATCGATCGCTGACGCGCTGGCCATGCTTGCCGGCGGCGATGCGAGACTGGTCGCCGGCGGAACCGCGCTCCAGCTGGAGTGGGCGAAAGGCCTGCCGAAGCCGCGCAGCCTTGTCGACATCGGCCAGATCGGCGGATTGAAGGGGATTACCCTTGCCGGCAACGGGCTCCGGATCGGCGCACTCACGACGCTGGGCGCTTTGGAGCGTGACGCGACCGTGCGCGAAGAGCTGCCATTGCTCGCCGCGGCACTCCGCGCGACCGCAGGCCCGGCGGTCCGCAATCTGGCGACGGCCGGCGGCAACGTTGCCGGCCGAACCGGCTGCCTGCTCCCTGCCCTGCTCGCGCTCGACGCCCGTGTCGAAAGCTCCTCCGTGGTGGGACGCCGGACCTTGCCGCTTTCCGAATGGCTGCGTCAGGAGCCCGGTGGCGAGATCATCGAAGCGATCACGGTCCCGGTTCCCGATGCACATGTCCGCTGGACGCATCGCAAAATCGGTCTACGCGCCGCCTTCACGCCGAGCGTGATCGGCGCCGCCGGCATGATCGAGATCGTCGACGGCCGTGTCGCAGCCGCACGCCTGGCCGTCGGCGGAGGCATGGTGACGCCGGCCCGGCTCGGCGGAGCCGAGGCCCTGCTCGTCGGCCAGCCGTTTCCCGGCGTCGACTGGAACGCATTGCGGGCGGCGATCGAGGGCGAGATCGTCGCGCCGGACGATGCCTTCCGTTCCGCCCGCTATCGCCGCAAGGTTGCTGCCAACGCACTCGTGCATGGGCTGGGTGGCGGCAAGACTGACGCGCAACCCTCCAGGCCCTCCACTCCGGCTGCCCGCCCCGCCACGCCGCCGGCCGGCGAAATCCGGCTGACGCGCTCCACCGCCGGAGAACGCTGGCACATACGCCCAGACGGGCCGGCTAAGATCGAGGGCAAGCTGAGATACCTGACCGACCATCGCCAGCCGGGCATGCTGGTGGGTCGGATCTTGCGCGCCGCCATTCCCCACGCGAGGATTCTCGCCATTGACACAAGCGCGGCTGATGCCTTGCCCGGCGTCGCGGCAGTCGTCACGTATCGTGACATCGCCGGAAGCAACGCCTTCGGCATTGTCGTGCAAGACCAGCCGGCGCTCTGCTTCGACAAGGTCCGCTATGTCGGGGATGCCGTCGCGGCGGTGGCGGCAGTCGATGCCGAGACCGCCGAGCGCGCGCTCGGCCTCATCCAGGTGCGCTATGCGCCGCTGCCCGTCGTCTCCGATCCGGAGCAGGCGCTTTCACCCGACGCCGAGCCCGTGCACTCGGCGGGCAATTTGCAAACCTCCCTCGGCTTCGAACGCGGCGACATCGCCGAGGGTTTTGCCCGCGCCGCCCACGTCGTCGAGGCCGTCTACGAAACGCCGCGCCAGATGCACGGTTTCATGGAGACCGAAGGCGGCCATGCCCTCGTAGATTCGGATGGAACGCTGAACGTCTGTGCCGGCGGCCAGTACGGCCTGCGCGACCGGCTGCAGCTTTCGCGCGTCCTCGGCCTGCCGGAGGAGAAGATCCGGGTCGTGACCAGTCCGACGGGAGGCGCGTTCGGCGGCAAGGACGAGCTGACCGTGCAGCCGGCGCTCGCCTTGCTCGCCCTCAGGACCGGTCGGCCGGTGCGCCTGCAACTCGACCGCGCCGAATCCGTCCTTGCCGGCGCCAAGCGCAACGCGATGAATATCCGCATGCGCACGGCCTGCGATGCGGACGGCTTGCTGCTTGCCCAATGGGTGGATGTGATCTCCGACGCCGGCGCCTACGCCTCGCTTGGGCCCGCGGTCCTGGAAACTGCGCTCGAACACGCCTGCGGGCCCTATGTGGTTCGGAATGTTCGCACGTCGGGCAGGCTCGCCTATACCAACAACGGGGTCTGCGGCGCCTTCCGTGGCTTCGGCGCCAACCAGATGGCTTTCGCGGTCGAATGCCAGATGGACCGGCTGGCGGCGGAATGCGGACTCGATGTCTTGGAAATCCGCCGCAGGAATATGCGCAAGCCTGGCACGCGGGGTTATCTCGGCCAGGTGGTCGCGCCGTCCGAGCGCCTCGAGGAAATGCTCAAGGCCGCCGCGGCCGACCCGATCTGGCAAAAGCCTCGCGGCCCGTCCGATGATGGTTCCGAGATCGTCGGCACCGGCATGGCGATGAGCTACCAGGGCAACGGGCTGGGCACGCTGCCGCCCGACCCCGCAGGCGGCGCGTTGCGGCTCGCTGCCGACGGCGCGATCGAGGCGCTCTACGGCTTGGACGAGATGGGCCAAGGCCTGCTGACCTCGATC
>NZ_RZSA01000861.1:0-2867 GCF_003998075.1 Mesorhizobium sp. M2A.F.Ca.ET.037.01.1.1
GGGCGACACGGAAAACCGCGGAGGAACGCCACGGCGTTCCTCCGCGGTTTTCCGTGTCGCCCGCCACGATTGGATGGTGGCGGGGCAAAGGAAGGAAGACATTTATGATCCAGAAAAACTGGCAGGAACTGATCAAGCCGAACAAGATCGAGTTCTCGTCGAAGAAGAAGACGCTGACCACGCTGGTGGCCGAGCCGCTCGAACGCGGCTTTGGCCTGACGCTGGGCAACGCGCTGCGGCGCGTGCTTCTGTCTTCGCTGCGCGGCGCGGCTGTCACCGCCGTGCAGATCGACGGCGTACTGCATGAATTCTCGTCCATCGCCGGCGTGCGCGAGGACGTGACCGACATCGTGCTCAACATCAAGGAAATCGCCATCCGCATGGAAGGCGATGGTCCCAAGCGCATGGTCGTGCGCAAGCAGGGCCCGGGCGCCGTGCTCGCCGGCGACATCCAGACCGTCGGCGACGTCGAGATCCTCAACCCCGACCACGTCATCTGCACGCTGGACGAGGGCGCCGAGATCCGCATGGAGTTCACCGTCGACACCGGCAAGGGCTATGTGCCCGCCGAGCGCAACCGCGCCGAGGACGCGCCGATCGGCCTGATCCCGGTCGACTCGCTCTACTCGCCGGTCAAGAAGGTCTCCTACAAGGTCGAGAACACCCGCGAGGGCCAGGTGCTCGACTATGACAAGCTGACCATGACCATCGAGACCAACGGCTCGATCTCGGGCGAGGACGCGGTCGCCTTCGCCGCCCGCATCCTGCAGGACCAGCTCGCGCTGTTCGTCAACTTCGACGAGCCGCAGAAGGAAGTCGCGACCGAAGCCGTCACCGAGCTCGCCTTCAACCCGGCGCTGCTCAAGAAGGTCGACGAACTCGAACTTTCGGTGCGTTCGGCCAACTGCCTGAAGAACGACAACATCGTCTATATCGGCGACCTGATCCAGAAGACCGAAGCCGAGATGCTGCGCACCCCGAACTTCGGCCGCAAGTCGCTGAACGAGATCAAGGAAGTGCTGGCGGCCATGGGCCTCCATCTCGGCATGGAAGTGCCGGACTGGCCGCCGGAAAACATCGAAGACCTCGCAAAGCGTTACGAAGACCAGTATTGAGCATGAATTCCAAGGATCGGCGGCGCGAGCCGCTCGATCCGACGGTCATGCGGAAAACCATCAGAGGCCGTGGCCTCTTGAACAACTGAAGAAGGAAAAGAGCCATGCGCCACGGTTTCAAAGGCCGTCGTTTCGCCCGCAGCATCAGCCATCGTAAGTCGATGTTCGCCAACCTCGCCGTGTCTCTGATCGAGCACGAGCAGATCGTCACCACCCTGCCGAAGGCGAAGGACCTGCGTCCGATCGTCGAGAAGCTCGTCACGCTCGGCAAGCGCGGCGACCTGCACGCCCGCCGCCAGGTGATCGCGCAGATCGGCAATGAAGGCGTCGTCAAGCGCCTGTTCGAGACCCTCGCCCCGCGCTACGCCACCCGCAATGGCGGCTACCTGCGCATCATGAAGGCAGGCTTCCGCAAGGGCGACAACGCTGCCATGGCGGTCATCGAATTCGTCGACCGCGACACCTCGGCCAAGGGCGCCGCCGACCGCGCCCGCCTCGAGGCCGAGGGCGCTAATGAGGAAGCCGCGGCCGCCTGAGGCACGGATACTCCGAGAAAGCGTTCAAGGGGCCTTCGGGCCCCTTTGTACTTTTGCCTGCAACCTATCGAACCAGGTTCAGGTAGTCCTGGCCAGCCAGGCACTGCCAATTGAACACCCCGGGCAGCTCTTTGGGGGCCTTCCGCGGATAGGAGTAGATGCTGTCAACCTTGGTTCGGGAGTCGATATTCCGGACAAGTTGCAGCACGGTCGAACTGTTCAAATATTCAATCACGTCGCGATTGCCGATGAAAGACGTGTCGACCTGGAAATGAATCTGGATGCCGCCGGCACAAACGTTCAGCAGGATGTCGTCGCTTAGCGCCGCGTAGTAGACGGAAGCCTGCGTGGGATCCCACAGGCCTGCTGCAAGGAATTCGGACGGCCTCGTTGCGCCGCTGAATCCATCTAGCGACACCTTCAGCTGTTTGGTCAAAGGTTCAAATTCACCCTCGAGTTGCGATGCCCCTTCGATCTGAAACCAATTCATCGAGTGGGGTGCGATGCTGTCGAAGGAAATCTCCAGGTTGCCGAAGAACCAGTAGACCGGAATCGGGTCACCTTCGCTGATATTCCATCCGTCGGGTGACCCGAGCCTGTGCTATCTCGATAAGCCTCATGTCGGGCGACACCGGTCCCAAGACACCGGTCGCCAGGAAATCGGGGAAGGAAGCGAGCTGCTTTTTCATGAAACGGACAACAGTACCAGATTGCGGATACAGCTATAGCCGGTTACTGGCTGAAAATAATTCGATTTCATCGCCTTAGCCTTTCATTCTGCACAATCGTCGGGACAATGGCGCCCGATCTGGAGGATTCGGAATGCACCTCAAACGACTGTTTCTTGTTGCTGCGCTGGCTCTATTCGCCGCGGCACCGGCCGCAAGACAGGCTTTTGCCGAGGATGCCGCTAAGCCGGCCGATCCAGGCCTCTCCGACGTGCTGACCGATCTGTTGCATGGCGTTGAAGGAGAGAACGGCACGTCCGGCCCCGACAAGCGCGTGCCGTTCGGCCGCGAGGAGGTGCAGCTTTCCTTCGCGCCGCTGGTCAAGCAGACCGCACCCGCCGTCGTCAACGTCTATGCCTCGCAGACCGCCAAGATGACGTCGCCTTTCGAGGGCGATCCCTTCTTCGAGGAATTCTTCGGCCGCGCCCAGCCGCGCGCGCAGTCTTCGCTGGGCTCGGGCGTGCTGGTCGATCCGAGCGGCGTCATCG
>NZ_RZSA01000862.1:0-2863 GCF_003998075.1 Mesorhizobium sp. M2A.F.Ca.ET.037.01.1.1
GCATCGGCATAAGCGATGTAGCGGTCGAAGAGGTTCTGGCCATATTCGCTGTAGGATTCCAGATAGGCTTTCTGGATCTCGTGGCCGATGAACTCGGCATAGCGGCTGGCGAGTTCCGACTTGATGAACTCGAGATAGGCAGCCTCCGTTTCCTTCGGGAATTGCTCGCGCTTGATCGCCTCTTCGAGGATGTACATCAGGTGGACGGGATCGGCGGCCACTTCCTTGGTGTCGTAGTTGAAGGTCTGCGACAGGATCTTGAAGGCGAAACGCGTGCTGACCCCGGTCATGCCCTCGTCGACGCCGGCGGCATCGCGATATTCCTGGACGGACTTCGCCTTCGGGTCGATCTCCTTGAGGTTCTCGCCGTCATAGGCGCGCATCTTGGTGTAGAGCGGCGAGTTCTCGTGCTCGGCAAGGCGCGTCGAGACGGTGAAGCGGCTGAGGATGTCCAGCACCTCGGGCGCGCAAGGACTGTTCGCCAGCTCGCTTTCGCGCAGCAGCTTCTCGTAGATCTGCCGCTCCTCTGTGATGCGCAGGCAATAGGGCACCTTGACCACGAGGATGCGGTCGAGGAACGCCTCATTGTTCTTGTTGTTCTTGAACTGCTGCCATTCCGATTCATTGGAATGGGCGACGACGATGCCCTGATAGGGGAAGGCGCCGAAATTCTCGGTGCCGTTGTAGCTGCCTTCCTGGGTGGCGGTCAGCAGCGGGTGCAGGACCTTGATCGGCGCCTTGAACATCTCGACGAATTCGAGCAGGCCTTGCGTCGTCCGGTTCAGGCCGCCGCTGTAGGAATAAGCGTCCGGGTCGGACTGGCTGAAGTGCTCCAACTGCCTGATGTCGACCTTGCCTACCAGCGCCGAGACATCCTGATTGTTCTCGTCGCCGGGCTCGGTCTTGGCGATGGAGATCTGGCGCAGCCGCGACGGCATCAGCTTGACGACGCTGAATTTCGAGATGTCGCCCTTCAGCTCATCCAGGCGCTTGGCCGCCCAGGGCGAGATCAGTCCGTTCAGGCGGCGGCGGGCGATGCCGTATTTGTCCTCCAGCAGATCGCCCATCCGGTCGGGATGAAAGAGGCCCAGCGGCGATTCGAAGATCGGGCTGATCTGGTTGCCGACCTTGAGCGTGTAGATCGGCCGCTCTTCCATCAGCTTCTTCAGCCGTTCGGCTAGCGAGGATTTGCCGCCGCCGACCGGGCCGAGAAGATAGAGGATCTGCTTGCGCTCCTCGAGGCCTTGCGAGGCGTAGCGGAAATATCCGGCGATGCGCTCGATCGTATCCTCCATTCCGTAGAAGTCGGAAAAGGAAGGATAGATCTTGATGGTGCGGTTGGAGAAAATGCGGCCGAGCCGCTCGTCCTTGCTGGTGTCGACCAGATTCGGCTCGCCGATCGCCTCGACCATGCGCTCCGGCGCCGAGGCGTACATGGATTTGTCCTCGCGGCAGGCCAGCAGATATTGCTGAAGGCTGATCTCTTCCTGTGCCGCATTGGAATAGATCTCCGAAAACAGATCGAAGACGTCGGATTGGTTCTCGCGCATGATGCTTTGCCTCGGAGCCGATAGGCTGCCAATCGGCTCATCGCTTCATCAACCACCGGAAAGCATTGTGGTTCCCTTCACGTGAAGGAAGAGCGCACAATGCACCCCGACATTAGCCTTCGGGACACCCCGATTCGGCCTTAAATGCTCGCCTATGAACATACGTGGTGATTGCCAGCGGACGGTCAAGGAGTGGATTTGGTTTCGCACCGAAAGTTGTCATTTTTGGTTCGTAAACGAGGCGCGTGGCGAGCATCCGTGCCCGCCGCGACAGAACCTGGCCGGAGATGACGATGATCAATCGACGCAGCTTCATCGTGGCAGCCATGGCGGCGCTGTTGCCGCCGGGCGCGTCAGCCGCTGGGCGTCCGGGCCAGCCGGAACCGCGAACCATCGATTACGGTCCGGCCAAGCTCGACATCTACGCGCCGGCCGGCGCGAAGAACCTGCCGGTGGTCTTCTTCGTCCATGGCGGCGCCTGGCGGTTCGGCAAGCGCAGCCAGGTCGGCTCAAAGCCGGACTTCCTGCTCGCCAATGGCTTCTTGTTCGTCTCGATCGACTACCGCATGCTGCCGGAAGCGGATGTCGCCACCCAGGCCGGCGATGTCGAAAAGGCCTATGCCTATGTGCGCGCGAACATCGCCCGATATGGCGGCGATCCGGACCGCATCGTCGGCATGGGCCATTCGGCCGGCTGCCATCTGGTTGCGCTGACCGGCATGCGCGGAGGGTTGCCGGGCGTCGCCGCGCTGATCCTGGACGACACAAGGGCCTACGATCTTGCCGCGCTTTCGAGAAATGGCGGCATGGTGCGCGCCTATGCGCGTGTCTTCTCCGACCCGAAACAATGGGCGGCGCTGTCGCCGTCGAGCTATGTCGACGGCAGGAAGCATCCGCCGACCTTCATCGCCTATTCGCGCGCGCCCGGGCGAGGCGAGGAGTCGAAAGCTTTCGCCGAGCGCCTGCGCGCCACTGGCACCGAGGTCACGCTGTTCGACGGCAGCGCCTATACGCATATGTCGATCAATGGCGATTTCGGCGAGGATGGCGACGCCTTGACCGCGGCGGTGCTGGCCTTCCTGAAGGCGACGGTGGCCTGATTACCAGCGCGTCTTCTCGCCGGGTGCGGCCGGCTCGATCGCCAGCGCGTGCACGCCTGCCTTCAGTTCGTCGGCAAGCAGTTGGTTGACGGCGCGGTGGCGGTCGATGCGGCTCATGCCGGCAAAACTCGGCGAGACAATGCGGACGCGGAAATGTGTCTCGCCGGTGCCGTCGAACGTCCCGTGATGGCCGGACTCGACATGGTGATGGCC
>NZ_RZSA01000863.1:0-2863 GCF_003998075.1 Mesorhizobium sp. M2A.F.Ca.ET.037.01.1.1
GTTCTACCAGGTGCCGCCAGCCGAGGGAGATTCCTTGCCCTTCCATCACCGCCTGGATCACCAGCGCATAGTCGTTGATGCGCAGGCCGCGCTCGGCATTGCGCAGGCTGGTTCCGGCCGAAGCGAACCATTCGTCCCAGGTCGGGGCCTCGCGATAGGGTTCTTCTAGATGAATCAGCCGGTGCGTGGCCAGTTCCTCGACCGTCCTCGGCTTGCCGAACCTGGCGAGATAGCTGGGGCCGGCGACTGGGAAGATTTCTTCATCGGAGAGCGACAGCGAGTGATAATCCGGCCAGTCGCGCGGCACGCCGCCGCGCACGCCCAGCGGAATCCCCTCGGCGATGATGTCGAGGTCGCGGTCGGCGGTCTGGATGCGCAGGTCGACGCCCGGCAATTCGTCGCGGAACTGCTGCAGGCGCGGCATCATCCAGAAGGAGCCGAAGGCGGTCGAGGCGGCCAAGGTCACATGCCCGCCGGTCGCCTGCAGGCGAAGGTCTTCCGCCGACTTGCGGATATGCGAGAGGCCCAGCGACACATCGGCATGGAAACGTTCGCCGGCTTCCGTCAGAAGCACCTGGCGGTGGCGCCGCTGGAAGAGTTTGGCGCCAAGCTGCTCCTCCAGCCCGCGCACCGCGTAGGAGACGGCCGCCTGCGTCATGCCAAGCTCGCGCCCAGCGGCGGTGAAGCTCGACAGCCGGCCCGCGGCCTCGAAGACGATGAGGCTGCCGGCGGAGGGCAGGAGCTGGCGGAGGTTTCGCATAAGTGCAGCTTATACAAGAGATCAGGATTTTCCAGCATCACATCCATATTTCCTCTCGCTAACTTGGTCGGGCGGGAAGAAGGAGCCTCCATGAACGCACCGGCCGTTGAACTGACCGAACAGACCCACCGCCGCGGCGGCGGCCGGCTCGGCCGCAAGGCGCTGAGAAGCGCGCCGGTCGCGTCCTTCCCCACCCTTGTGCGCAAGATCCCCGCCTACGAGATCGTGCCCGACGAGGCGGTGGAGCTGATCCACGAGGAATCGCTGAAGATCCTCGAGGAGGTGGGCTGCGAATTCCGCGACGACGGCGCGATCGAGCTCTGGAAGGCGGCCGGCGCCGATGTCAGGCAAACGCGTGTCCGCATCGACCGCGCGCTGTTGATGGAGCTGGTCTCGAAGGTTCCGCCCGAGTTCACACTGCACGCGCGCAACCCGGAGCGTACGGTGCGCGTCGGCGGCAAGAACTCGATCTTCGTGCCGATGTATGGCGCGCCCTATGTCCGCGACCTCGACAACAAGCGCCGCTACGGCACGCTGGCCGACCTCAACAATTTCCACAAGATGGCCTACATGGCGCCGGCGCTGCATTCCTCGAGCTCGGTCATCTGCGAGCCGATGGAGATCGCGGTGCCGAAGCGGCACCTTCACATCGTTCATTCGGCGCTGAAACATTCCGACAAACCGTTCATGGGCATCGTCACGTCGAAGGAGCGCGCCGAGGACACGATGGCGATGGCTGGCATCGTCTTCGGCGAGGAGTTCGTGCGCGACAATCCGGTGCTGGTTGCGATCACCAACTGCAATTCGCCGCTGGTGTGGGATGCCACCATGATCGACGCCATGCGGGTCTATGCCAGCCACAACCAGCCGCTGATCCTGGCGCCCTTCGCGCTGTGCGGCGCCTCGACCTCGGCCTCCGCGGTCGGCGCGGTGGCGCAGGTCAACGCCGAGGCGCTTGCCGGCGTGGCGTTGACCCAGCTCATCCGGCCCGGCTCGCCGCAGCTCTACGGCCAGTTCATGGTGACGGTCGACATGAAGACCGGCGCGCCGATGGGCGGCACGCCGGAGGCCGCCCAGATGATGTACCTGATGGGCGCGCTGGCCAGGAAGTATAAGCTGCCCTGGCGCACCTCCGGCTTCCATGTCGGCTCGAAGCTCAACGACGCGCAGGCGGGTTACGAGGCGAACATGCTGATGCATGCCGCGATCCTGTCCGGCGCCAACTACATCTGGCATTCCGCCGGCTGGCTGGAAGCGGGCCTGACCTGCGGCTATTCGAAATTCGCCACCGACTGCGAGCAGCTGGTCGGCTGGTACAAATATGCCGGCGGCGTGTCCTTCGACGATTTCAAGGACGCGATGGCGGCGATCCGCGAGGTCGGCCCGCAAGGGCATTTCCTCGGCACGCAGCATACGCTCGAGCATTTCGAGAGCGCCTTCTTCATGCCCAATATCATGGACTTCAATTCCTTCGAGCAGTGGAGCGCCGAAGGCGCCAAGGACCATGACACGCGCGGCCGCGAAAAGGCGCGCGCCATGCTGGCCGACTACCAGGAGCCGAAGCTCGACGAGGGCATTGCCGAAGGTCTCAGGGATTTGATCGCGCGGCGCGAGGAAAAGCTGCCTGACAGCGTCAGTTGATGGAAGGCAGCATTAGTTGAAGCCAACCGGGCGAAGACCCGACCAGATCAATGGGAGCACGAGAATGACACTTTTCAGAAGCAATGGTGACCGGGTCCCGGCCGCTATCCAAGCGATGGCCGAGGAGGCGCGCGCGGGCCGTGTCGACCGGCGCGAATTCCTGGCGCTGGCCAGCGCCTTCGGCGCATCGACGGCTTTCGCCTATGGCATGCTCGGCCTTGCCGCGCCGACCAAGGCGCTGGCCGACGAGCCGAAGAAGGGCGGCACGCTGCATGTCGCGATGTCGGTCAAGGCGCAGAAGGATCCGCGCACTTACGACTGGACCGAGATGGCGAACGTCACCCGCTGCTGGCTGGAGCCGCTGGTGCGCTACACCCACCAGTTCACCTTCGAGCCGGTTCTGCTCGAAAGCTGGGACGTCAATGACGACGCCACCGAATACACGTTGCATCTGCGCAAGAG
>NZ_RZSA01000864.1:0-2860 GCF_003998075.1 Mesorhizobium sp. M2A.F.Ca.ET.037.01.1.1
CGACAATGGCACGGTCCAGGCCGGCGACGTCATCATCAAGTTCGACGGCAAGGATATCCATGAAATGCGCGACCTGCCGCGCGTCGTGGCCGAAAGCCCGGTCGGCAAGGCAGTAGATGTCGTCATCGTGCGCAAGGGCGTCGAGCAGACCGTCAAGGTGACGCTCGGCAGGCTCGAGGACGGGGAGAAGCTGGCCAGCGGCGAGAACGGCAGCACCGATCAGGGCAGTGGCGATAAGGCAACGCCTCCGGTGTCGACGGCCTCCGTGCTCGGCATGACGGTCGGCGAGCTCAACGACCAGACGCGGCAGAAATTCGGCATCGCCGCCGACGTGTCCGGCGTGGTCGTCACCGATGTCGCCAAGGATTCGCCCGCGGCGGAGCGCGGCATCCAGCCCGGCGAGGTGATCACCGAGATCGCGCAGGAATCGGTCGGCACGCCGAAGGACGTGATGGACCGGATCGGAGCGCTTAAGGAGCAGGGCCGCAAGAACGCGCTCCTGATGCTGGCCTCGAAGACCGGGGAACTGCGTTTCGTGACGATCCGGATGGATTGAGTCCGGATCGTTCAGCAAGCGATTGATGTTTCAATGAATAGGGCGGCTAGCGAGCCGCCCTTTTTCGTGCCTGCCAGGCCTCGCGCGACAGCCTGTACATGACATGACGCTTGAGATGCGGGTGGCTGTCTGGGACGCTGGGGTGATCGAAGTCGGCACCGGGATCGGCTTGCATGCCGAGCCGCTTCATGACGGCGATCGAACGATGGTTGTCCGCGACCGCGAATGACACGATCTCGTCCACGCCAAGCGTTTCGAAACCGAAGGCGAGCCAGGCTTCCGCCGCCTCGGTGACATAGCCCTTGCCCCAGAATTCGGGCGCCAGCCGCCAGCCGATCTCAATCGTGCCGGGCGCCAGCACGTCGATGTCTTCCGTTCCGGACAAGCCGACGAAGCCGACGCATTCGCCGGTCGCGGCAATCTCGGCCGCGGCGAAGCCATATCCATCCTCATCGATCCAGGCGCGGACTTCGTCCATCTTGGCGTCAGCCGCGGCGCGGTCGCGGCGGAACGGGAAGAATTCCATCACGCGCTCATCGGAGTTGATGCGGTGGAAAAGCGCGCGGTCGCGATCCTCCCAGTTGCGCAGGATCAGGCGCTCGATGCGGATCGGCTTCATTCCACAAACTCATCCCGGCGGTAGCCCTGTAGATAGAGCAGCGCGGTCAGGTCGCTATGATCGATGCGGATGCGTGCCTGCTCGGCCACCGCCGGCTTGGCATGCAGCGCGACCCCGGTGCCGGCAAGACGGATCATATCGAGATCGTTGGCGCCGTCACCGACCGCGATGGCATCCTGTGTCGTCAGCGCGAGCCTCGCGGCAATGTCCAGCAGCGCTTCGGCTTTCGCGGCGCGGCCGAGGATGGGCTCGGTCACCATGCCGGCGAGTCTGCCGTCTTCCTCGACCAGGCGGTTGGCCCGGTTTTCCTGGAACCCCAGCATCTCGGCAATACGGCTGGTGAAGACGTCGAAGCCGCCGGAGACCAGCGCCGTCCAGGCGCCGTTGGCACGCATTGTCTGCACCAAGGCGCGGCCGCCGGCGGCGAGCGTCAGCCGGTTGGTGATGATGCGGTCGACCACCGCGGTGTCGAGGCCCTTCAGCAAGGCGACGCGCTCGCGCAAGGCCGGCTCGAAGGCGATTTCGCCATTCATCGAGCGCGCGGTGATCGCCGCTACATGGTCCTTGACGCCAATCTCGTCGGCGAGCTCGTCGATGCACTCCTGATCGATCATCGTCGAATCCATGTCGGCGAGCAGGATCTTCTTGCGCCTGCCTTCGGCGGGCTGGACGACGATATCGACCGGCTCGGATGCCAGTGCGGCCCGCAGATTGGCGGTCATTTCGCCGATATCCGGCGTCTGCGGCAAAACGAGATCGCAGGCGACGTCTTCAGCCAGCCAACGGATAGCGCTTGCGCCGGCAGTCTGCAAGGCCATATTCGCAAGCGAGGCCGGCACGGCGCGGGCTTCTGGACGGGACACTAGAGTGGCGATCAGCGGCATTGAACATTCCGGCAGGCAGGCGGGCGAAGGCCGCGTCAAGAACGCGATCCTGATAGCCGGGCCGACAGCCAGCGGCAAGTCGGCGCTGGCGCTCGATCTTGCCGAGCGTGGTGGCGGGGTCATCGTCAACACCGATTCCATGCAAGGCTATTCGGTGCTCGATGTCTTGACGGCACGACCGACCGCCGCCGAAACGGCACGCGTGCCGCATTTCCTCTACGGCCATGTGCATCCCTCCACGGCCTATTCCACCGGCGCCTGGCTGCGCGACGTGACGAAGCTGATTGACGATGGCGTCCTGTCGGGCCGTACGGTTGTTTTCGTCGGCGGCACCGGGCTCTATTTCCGCGCGCTGGCTGAAGGCATCTCGGATATGCCGGACATTCCACCGGCGGTGCGTGAGCGCTGGCGCTACGAGCTCAAGGAGCAAGGAGCCGAAAGACTGCATCGCCTGCTGATGCATGAGGATTCAACCATGGCCATGCAACTCAGGCCGACGGACGGCCAGCGTATCGTGCGGGCGCTCGAAGTGCTCGATGCTTCGGGACGTTCCCTCCTGGAGTGGCAGGCGGCGCGCGGCCGTCCGCTGATCGACCGCGACAGCGCTCGTTTCCTGGTGATCGAGCCGGACCGGGCGCAACTGGTCCGGCGCATCGAGGCGCGTTTCGACCAGATGCTCGACAAGGGCGCGCTGGACGAAGTGCGGCAGCTTACGGCGCTTGGCCTCGACCCGGACCTGCCGGCGATGAAGGCGATCGGGGTGCGCGAGCTGCAGGCGGCGATGGCCGGACAGTGCGGCTT
>NZ_RZSA01000865.1:0-2859 GCF_003998075.1 Mesorhizobium sp. M2A.F.Ca.ET.037.01.1.1
GTGCTGTCGCTGCTCGGCGGCATTATCGGCATCCTGATCGGACTGTCGCTGGCCGGCATGGCCTCGATGGCGCTGACGATACCGTTCGCGCCGAGCCCCGCCGTCATCCTGCTCGCCGTCGGCTTCTCCGCGCTGATCGGCATGGTGTTCGGCTTTTTCCCGGCGCTGCGCGGCGCCCGCCTCGATCCGATCGACGCGCTGCGGCACGAATAGCCGTTATTCCACAACCTTGGTGCATGCGCACGTCGACAGCACTGTCACCATCCGACCCTACAATGCTAGATTGATTTACCGTTTTACGGGGATTCCGAACTTTATTTGGACGCTCTTCCGTATCGAAAGCCGTTTCAAACTTGCCTAGCATTGCTGTCGACAACATGTTTCTGTTCGAGAAACAATAAATACGGGGGATTGGTGACTGAACATTCGCTCTGCGTAGCCAACACAAAGTTAGAACCGCTGACCCCATGGTGCTCGTTAACCCTCGCCTGACGGACTACTTCGGAATTCCAACGCCACAAGCGCAGCTTGATTTTGCCATACCGTTTTTCAACGAAGACATACCACTTTACGTCGATCCATTCCTCCTGTGGGCCTCTCCGTCACAACAGGATCAAGCGCTTCACACCGCCGTCATCAACGCCTTCAATCAACTAGGTCAGCTCTTCCTTCGGGGAGAGCAAAAGAAGGCCGTTGGAACATTGATTGCCGCATCTGAGTGTGATGAGGTCGGTCTCGGCGCTTCGGCCACGAGAAAAGGGAAACGTCTGGGTAAGACCAAGGCGCACGAAATTCTCTCCCTGTTCAAAACTATCCCACAATACGGCAGCGCTGGATTTCGTCACTTCGAAGAGATTCAGTTTTTCATCGACGGTATTTCGAAAGATAGAATCAGCGATATCACCTGTAGCTTCACAAAGTCATTTCTCGTCGACTACACCATCGAACAATGTCATCGGCATGGGATTCCCTTGAGGGACCACACCCTCCCCCACGTCTATGACTACCGAAAGAACGAGTTCAAACCAGAAGGGGGTGTCCAACTCCCTTTTCACCCTGATACGCGCGCTCCACTGATTCTGGTGCCGAAGCGCTGGCTTCGCTTCGGGCCTTGGATTTCTTACGACGACTATTTCCAGGAACATTGTCCACAGGACGATATCTCGCATGAGGCAGACAAACTTGAACGCGTGGACGTCCTGAATTTCAACCGCGCAAATTACAACGTCGTCGACGCTTATATCAGAGAGAAGGAAAGAACGTTCGAAGATTGCAAAAACGATCCGCTCTTTACCCAGATTCCGGTTATATCCGCCCGCCGCAAGTTGACCGCGATTAAGAAATTGCCTTCAGGTAAAAATGAGAACGCCGACCGCGAATACGAGAAACTGATTGGCGATCTCTTTCCGTCACTACTCTATCCCCAGCTTGATTTCGCTGCAGTCCAAAGCCGAACGGACAGTGGTTCGCTTGTACGCGACCTCATCTTTTACAATTCCCAGTCCGATCCCTTTCTAAAAGGCATATTTGACGACTATGCTTCAAGACAATTGGTCTTCGAGCTTAAGAACGTTCGAGAAGTCAGCCGTGATCATGTGAACCAGCTCAACGCCTACATGACTGACAGTTTGGGAAAATTCGGAGTATTGGTGACGCGCAATCCACTAACCGGCGCTCGAAAGCAACGAACAATCGATCTCTGGTCGGGTCAACGCCGGAGTATCATTACACTCACTGATGCCGACGTCGAACAGATGGTGGAGTTGTTCGAGAGCAAACAGCGACTACCCATCGACGTGATCAAGAAAAAATATATTGAATTCAGGCGAGATTGTCCGAGTTAGGATTGAAAAATGGCCTTGACGCCTCAACAAATAGAAAAGCTGGAGAAGATTTCCGGTCAGATGGATGGTCTTCACAAGGAAATTGCGACCCTTGTGAAGAAATCGCCAAACGATGGATTGAACGAATTTAAGTTGAAATTCGTCAACGCTATCCTTGGTGAGGCAAACGATATATTGGGCTCCACGCACAAACCCTTGGCTGATTTTGATCAGTTCGATGCGGACGATGTCCCGACTACAAGTGATGTCGCTCTTATCCTCGGTCAATACATCGAGGAGCTTGAGCGCAAGCGGGCTGACAACATAAAACGTGGAACAAACGGAGTTTGGATTTACCGCATCGAAGGATCAGACGTGATGATCCGGACGGCGCCACCGAAGAAGATACAAGAGAAAAAGTGATGTCGAACAAATACTATACAACAGAATCTAAAGTTAGACAATACGAGGCCGTGATCGGCGTATTCACTGAGCTATTCAAGGAACTTAAAGACCTTGGAAAGAAGAAGCCGGAAGGAACGCTTAGCACTAGCAAAGTAAATCTTATAAATCGGGTGCTAGCTGACGCCGTTAAACTTCTGGAAGGCGCTCCGGATCACAAGTATCTTGATCTTTTGGATAGCGATTCCTTGCCGCAATACGGAGACGCTATTCTGATCCTGTCGCAATATGAAGGCGCCTTAAAGTCATTCTACGAGCGGCACTACGGATATCAGAGCGGCGTCGGCGACGCGTGGTTCATCCAGCCTAAGAAGAGTGGTTGAACGCCAGCCGAGGCCGACAGGCAGCGGCCTTTGTTAGACCGCACACGCATCTCAGAGCGCTCGTTACATTCTCATCCAATTCCTGGTCGAGGCGACGGTGCTGTCGCTGCTCGGCGGCATTATCGGCATCCTGATCGGACTGTCGCTGGCCGGCATGGCCTCGATGGCGCTGACGATACCGTTCGCGCCGAGCCCCGCCGTCATCCTGCTGGCCGTCGGCTTCTCGGCGCTGATCGGCATGGTGTTCGGCT
>NZ_RZSA01000866.1:0-2854 GCF_003998075.1 Mesorhizobium sp. M2A.F.Ca.ET.037.01.1.1
GAGATGTGGCGCATCTCCAGCACCGGCCTTTGCGGCGCCTCGACACGGGCGGCGGCAGGAGGTGCGCAATGACCGCCGCCGCGCCTGCTATGTGGCGTCCGGCAATGAGGGCACGCCAGTCGTCGCGGTAGCGGTCCAGACCCTTGAAGTCCGCGGCGCGTACCGGCTCCGGAGTCTCGGCGGCGAACTCGCGGCCAACGCTCTCGAAGGCGAGCGCGGCCGCGCCCGTGGCGCTGCCTTCCAGCGTGGCGCCCTGCATGAAGGGTTGGCCCGGCCGCAGCGCGGCCAGGAGGGCGACAAGCAGACCGCTGGCGTTCAGCCCGCCATCGACGATGACGGTGTTGCTTGAACGGATCAGATCGAGCGACAGATCGATCATCAATGCCACGTAGAGCAGTGCCACGGCCGCGCGCTCCTCGGCATCGGAAACCGGTCCGACGATTTCGCCCGTCAGGCCCGACAGCGGTCCGCCCGGGGCAAAGCTCGGCAGGGCCATGGTGCCGGCGACGATCGCGCGCTGTATCGAGGCCGGCGCGATCGAGCCCCCCCAATTGCCGCTGATCGCTGCGAATTCGCGCCCGCCCATGAAGCGGATCGTGGGCACCGGGCCGCCATCAACATCGACATTGACCAGCATGTCGCGTTCGCGGTCGAGCGCCTCGAGCGGGCAGTCCGGGTTGAGCACGATCACCCAGGTGCCGGTCGACACTACGGTGAGCGGCCCGAGTTCCTGCCGGCGATAGGCATGGAGCGCGGCGTTGCTGTCATGGACGCCGTTGTGAATGGCGACCGGCTTGCCGGCCCGGCCAAAGCGCCGCTCGCCGGTCACGGCGCCGGCGCGCGCGAAGGCGGGCATTTGACCACGCCAGCCCTCGGCGTCGACCAGCGAGGAGAAGTCGCGCTTGCGCGGCGCCCACAGATGCGAGTGGCAGCCGAGATAGGAGACCTCCGAAACGGCGCGGCCGCCGAAGCGCCAGCTCCAATATTGCGGATAGCCGAGGATCGCCTTCGCCGCCGAGAAGGCGCCGGGCTCCACTTCCTTCAGCCACAACATGTGGCGGCCATAGTTGAAGCCGAGCGGCAGGCGCGGCGAGAAGGTCTCGGCGAAATCGGGAATGCGGCGATCGATCCGCGCGGCGATATCGGCCGGCGGCTCCTGCTCATAGTCGAGGATCGGATGCGTCAGCGCCGTATCGTCGACCAGCGCGAAGGTGCAGCCATGGCCCGACACCATCAGACCTCCGATGCCGTGGGCATCGGCGGCTTTGTTGACGGCGTCCAGCGCCCAGTCATGCAGCGCCGCTTCGTCAAGCACACTGAGGCCGCCCTTACCTATCCAGTCGGGTTTCGTGCGCCGTTCGTCGACGATGCGCCCGTCCTGCCCGAAGACGAACAGCTTCGAGTTGGTCTTGCCGAAATCGAGCACCGCCATCTTCACTGGACGGCTCCCGAAGGCGAGGCGATACGCACGGTGACGCCGGCATCTTCCAGCATGCGCGCATCGGCGTCGGAAAGGCCGTCATCGGTCACCAGCGTGCCGATGCGCGACAGCGGCAGCGCGACGTTGCGGGCATGGATCGACAGCTTGCGGCTGTCGGCCAGCACCACGATCTGGTCGGCGCAGAGACTGAGATCGACGATCGAGCGCACCAGCAGCGGATGCGATTCCAGCACGCCCTCATGGCCGAGGCCCTGCGCGCCGAGAAAGAACTTCGAGGCATAGAAGGGCGTGGCCTGGGTGAGCGAATGGATGATGCCGGGTTCGCGGTGCAGATCGCCGCCGGCGATGGTCAGGCTGCAGTGGCCATGGTCGCTGAGATAGGCGGCGAGCGGCATGGAATTGGTGAAGAGGCGGATGTTGCGGTCGGCGAGCTTGACGCCGAGATGGAAGCAGGTCGAGCCGCCATTGACGATGACCGCATCGCCGTCGCGCACCATGGTGGCGGCGACAGCGGCGATCTGCCGTTTGGCATCGACCGCCAGATCTCGGTTCTCGTCATAGGGCCTGGCATAGGCGATGCCGGCTTGCGAGGCGCCGTCGAGCGCCGAGATGCCGCCATAGACCTTCCTGGCCTCGCCAGCCTCGTCGATCTTGTCGATGTCGCGCCTGACCGTCGCCGCCGAGACGCCGAGACGCTCCTGCAGCTCGCGCACCGAGGCGAACGGCCGGTCCCGCAATAGCTCGACGATCTGACGCTGGCGGCCGGAGTCGCTCAACTTTTTCCTCCCGACAATGCCATTTGCACGGCAATTGGTGCAACTTACTCAACATCGGGCGGAATGCAAGCCAGTTTTGATGATAGTAGATCACAGTTGACGTAGATCGCTCGCATCTGCGATATCATCACCAATCATTCTCCCGTGACGGGAGATCGTGCGAGACCGACCGAGCCGTTGGAGGAAGATCGCCATGGCGACCACAGTTGATGCGCAGGAGCTGGCTGCCTTGCGGGCGCTTTCGGCCGCCATCGGCGCCGATCCGCACCTGACCCAGGCAGCCGGCGGCAACACATCGCTGAAGGCAGGCGACACACTGTGGATCAAGGCCTCCGGCACATGGCTGAAGGACGCGCTGACCGACGACATCATGGTGCCGGTGGCGATAGGTCCGCTCGTCGAGGCGGTGGAACGACGCGATCCGAGCGCCGACAAGCCGCAGGCCTTCGCCATCGATGCCCTCAATCCGCGCGGCCTGCGGCCATCGATCGAGACCACCGTGCATGCGCTGATGCCGCAACGGGTCGTGTTGCATGTCCACTGCGTCGAGACGATCTCACTTGCCGTCCAGGCCGATTGCGAGGCCGAGGCCGGGCGGCGTCTTCAGGGGATCGCGTGGGCGTATGTCCCCTATCGC
>NZ_RZSA01000867.1:0-2852 GCF_003998075.1 Mesorhizobium sp. M2A.F.Ca.ET.037.01.1.1
GAATAGAAACGCGCAGACATGGTGACCCTCAAGCCTCGTGGAGAAAGCATCGAGGGATGCTATCAGCTTTTGTAAGCCATCGCACGTTGATCTGCCGGCGCGCCCGGGTCAATCAGCCAGCCGCACCATCAGGCGGCCGCCGCCACCGGCAGGCTGGCCGCTTTCCATTCCGGCATCCTGTCCTCGAGGCGGCGCGCGGAACGCCCCAGTTACCGGTTTTGCCATTCTCAAACCCTTTTCCGAAAACTTTCCAAGCGTCTACTATGTGCACATGCACGGGACTCGCATCGCTTTTGGTCCGTTCGTACTCGATCCCGACACCGGGACGCTCCTTAAAGAGCGCATCACGATCGCCGTTGGGCATCGTGGGCTGACGTTGCTTGCCGCGCTTGCGGCACGGCCCGGCGAAATCGTGACCAAGGCTGAGCTGATGGACGCTGCCTGGCCGGGCACCGCCGTTGAGGAAGGCAACCTTACCGTCCAGATCGCGACACTAAGAAAGGTTCTTGGTCCGGCTGACAACGGCGGCGAGTGGATCGCCACTGTGCCTCGCGTCGGCTACCGCTTCACCGGGACGATTGAGCCGGTGGCGAGCACACCCTCCAAACCGATGCCGGCATCCGGCAAACCGTCGATTGCGGTGCTGCCCTTTGCCAATTTGGGCGGCGATCAGGACCAGCAATATCTCAGTGACGGCATAACCGAGGACATAATCACGGAGCTGGCCAGATTTCGCTCCCTCCTCGTCATCGCACGCAACTCGTCTTTTCAGTTTCGCCATCCGGCACCGGACATCGCTGAAGTCCGTCGCAAACTCGGGGTTCGCTACCTCGTCGAAGGCAGCATACGAAAGCTCGGCGATCGCATTCGCATCACCACACAATTGATTGACGCCGCCACCGGCACCCACCTGTGGGCCCAACGGTACGACCGGGCCCTCAACGACATCTTCACATTGCAAGACGAGGTTGCCGCGCTCATCGCCTCAATGGTCGAAGGCCAAACGGAGGCCGACTCGGCAGGACGCTCCAGGCGCAAGCCTCCAGCCGATTGGGATGCATACGACTACTATCTGCAAGGGCGCGCGCTCTTCCATAGATATGAACTGGACAAGTCCGAGCCGCTGTTCGTTCGGTGTGTCGAGCTCGATGCGACATTCGCTCAAGGCCACGCCTTCCTCGCCCAGGCCCTCGTTGGCAGATTTTGGTACGACAACGATCCCCGCACGCTGCAGAACGCCTGGGACTCGGCACGAGCGGCGCTCGCTCTCGACAGGAGTGACGGCGTGTGTCACCAGAGCATGGGGCTGGTGCTTACGCATATGCGCCAGCACAGCGATGCGGGAATGCATTTCGAGCGAGCACGCTCGTTGAACCCGCTCGACGTGAACATAGCAGGGGATTACGCGAGCTGGCTCAATTACGGCGGTCGGGCCGAGACGGCACTCAACGTGCTCGAAAGTGCGCTGCTGCGCGACCCGTTGCCTCCGACATGGTTTTGGGAGGTGAAGGGCAGCTCCCTTTTCCTGCTTGGCAAGTACTCGGAAGCCGTCGGTTCGTATCAGAAGGCCGGAGACCATTTCTTCACTCATGCCTTCCTCGCGGCGACTTACGCGCATTTGGGCGAGATGGAGAAGGCGCGCGCTGAAGTCGAGGAAACACTGGTGAGGAAACACGACGTGACTGTTCGGCTGATTTCAGGTCTCCCGTTCGCCGACCCGGTCGCTCTCGAGCTTTTCACATCAGGCTTCAGAAAGGCCGGTTTTCCAGTGTGAACGCCACCGCCGTCGCGCTCGGCCTCAAGGCCAACTGGAAGCAGTTTTCGCTGCTGGTGCTGATCAACGCCTTCGTTGGCGGGATGGTGGGCATCGAGCGGACCGTCGTGCCGCTGATCGGCGCGGAGGAATTCGGCGTCGCTTCCAGCACGCTTATCGTCTCCTTCATCGTCAGCTTCGGCGTGGTCAAGGCCTGCGCCAACCTCGTCTCCGGCCAGCTTGCCGACACATGGGGCCGCAAGCGCGTGCTGGTCCTCGGCTGGCTGTTCGGCCTGCCGGTGCCCTTCATCATCATCTGGGCTCCGAACTGGGGCTGGATCGTGGCCGCCAACGCGCTGCTCGGCATCAACCAAGGGCTCGCCTGGTCGATGACGGTGATCATGAAGGTCGATCTGGTCGGGCCGAAATCGCGGGGACTGGCCGTCGGCCTCAACGAGTTCGCCGGCTATCTCGCCGTCGGCATCACCGCCTTCCTCACCGGCTATCTCGCCAGCCGCTACGGGCTGCGGCCAGTGCCGATCTATCTCGGCGTCGTCTACGCGATCCTGGGTGCGGCGCTGTCGATCCTGCTGGTGCGCGACACACGCGGGCATGTGGAGCTGGAACTGGCTAATCACCCAAGACAGTCTTCGCCGCTCAGCTTCCGTGAGATCTTCATGCTGACCTCGTTCGGGGACCGTAACCTGTTC
Organism: Mesorhizobium sp. M2A.F.Ca.ET.037.01.1.1; assembly: GCF_003998075.1. Classification (NCBI taxonomy): domain Bacteria; kingdom Pseudomonadati; phylum Pseudomonadota; class Alphaproteobacteria; order Hyphomicrobiales; family Phyllobacteriaceae; genus Mesorhizobium; species Mesorhizobium sp. M2A.F.Ca.ET.037.01.1.1. The sequence goes on from NZ_RZSA01000867.1 coordinate 2,464, forward strand.
GCCGCCTCCCAGGCCGGCCTGGTGAACAATCTGAATGACGGCATGAGCTGGGGGCTGTTCCCGCTCTTCTTCGTCGCCAACGGGCTGGGGGTCGAGCGCATCGGCATCCTCAAAGCGGTCTATCCGGCGGTGTGGGGCATCCTGCAGGTCGCAACCGGGCCGCTCAGCGACCGGTGGGGCCGCAAGGGCCTGATCGTCGCCGGCATGTGGGTGCAGGCGGCGGGACTTCTCTTGACCGCCATGACGCGCGATTTCGGCTGGTGGCTGCTGGCGAGCCTGCTGCTCGGTCTCGGCACGGCGATGGTCTACCCAAGCCTGATCGCGGCCGTTTCGGACGCCTCGCATCCATCGTGGCGGGCGCGCTCGCTCAGCGTCTACCGCTTCTGGCG
>NZ_RZSA01000868.1:0-2843 GCF_003998075.1 Mesorhizobium sp. M2A.F.Ca.ET.037.01.1.1
CGTTCATCCTGTTCGGCATCACGATCGTGCTCTTCGCCACGGTGCGCGCCACCGGCGCCGTCATGCCGCCGCTGATCATCCTGATCATCTCGGTGTTGTTCATTCGCACCGGCTTTGCCTATTTCATGCGCAGCGTCATCGGCCAGGAGGCGCTGTGGTGGAGCTTTCCGGCCGGCTCGATCGCCTCGCTGGTGCTTGCCGCAGCCTATTATCGCCTCGGCCGCTGGCGCACCACGCATATGATCGAGGGCCGGCCGGCGGCCGGCGAGCCGCCCGACACCGGCCTCGGCGTGCCGCGCCAGCGCGCCAATCTTGCGCCTGAGACACCGGCCAGCTGAGATCTACTGCCGCGCGTATTTGGCGCCGAAACCGAGCGCCACCAGCGAGAAGACGATGATCATGCCGGCAAAGGCCAGGCTTGCCGCGGTGGCGTTGGCCAGGCTGGACAGCACGCCGATGCCGATCACCGGCAGCGCGTTGCCGCAGAAGCAGCAGATGAAGAAGACCGAGACCACCTCGGCGCGGCGGTCGGCCGGCGCGATCTGATTCACCACCTGCAGGCCGCCGCGATAGCCGAGCGCCGCCGCCGCGCCGCAGACCGCGGTCGCCGCGATCATGAGTGCCATCGAGGCGTAGATTTGCGCCGCGACGACCAGCGCCACAGCCGGGATCATCAGGACGAGCGCCGCAAGCATGGTGGAGCGGCTAGCAAGCCGGGCGGTGGCCACGATGGTGATGGCCGACACGATCGACAGCTCGAAAAAAAGCCCGCCGGCTTCGGCATGATTGGTCACGTGCAGCTGCTGCGCGAGAATGCTCGGCGCCAGCGCGGCATAAAAGCCGACAAGCGCCATGGCGCCGAAGCCGGTCACCGCCGGCGCCACGAATTGCGCGCGGATATTGTCGGGCACCGAAAGCCGTGGCCGCAGCGAGACATCCGAGAGCCGCCCCGGACTGGAGACCGTTTCCCGCGTGCGCCAGATCAGCACGGTCACCAACGCAAGCAGGACGAGATAGACGGCAAATGTGAGCCTGAGCGGCCAGGGCGCATATTGGGCGAGCAGCCCCGCCATGAGCGCGCCGACGCCGAGACCGATGAAGTTGGTGCTGGTGGTGATGATAGCGGCGCTCGACTTGTCCTTGCCTTCGATCAGCTCGGCCAGCCAGGCGGTGCCCGCGCCCGCGCCGACGCCTATGCCAAGCCCGCTCAGAATGCGGGCGATGTCGAGCCAGGCGAGGTTTTCGGCGAAGAGGAAAAACAACGCGCTGACCACGGCAACCCCCATCGCGGCCAGCGCGGCGGGACGGCGGCCGATCACATCCGACACCCGGCCGAAAAACAGCAGCGCCCCCAGATTGCCGACGACGTAGACGGCGTAAACCAGCGTCAGCGTGACCTGCGAGAAGCCGAAGGTCTGCTTGTAGATGATGTAGAGCGGGGTCAACGCGGTGCTGCCGGCAAAAAGCGCGGCGATCATGGCGGCGACGGCGGCCTTCGCGGTCCTCCCGCCAAGCTCATGGTCACGCGTCATGGTTTGAGCGTAGCGGTCATGGCGACCTCCGAGGGTTGCAAGCCCAACGCCTACATAATGGCGCCGTTCCACCCTGCGAATCTCCTCCTGACAGTTCTGGCAGGATGGTCAGCCGCGGCATCCTCCCTTAACGTCGACGCAAAGCGAGGGAAGAATCATGGGCAAGGGACGGGTCGAGGCATTCACCGATGGCGTCGTCGCCATCATCATCACCATCATGGTGCTGGAGCTGAAAGTGCCGCATGGCGAGGATTTTTCCGCGCTTTTGCCGCTGTGGCCGGTCTTCTTCTGCTACGTGCTCTCCTTCATCAATGTCGGCATCTACTGGAACAACCTGCACAACATGTTCCACACCGTGCAACGCGTCGACGGGCGCGTGCTGTGGGCCAACATGAACCTGCTGTTCTGGCTGTCGCTGATGCCGGTGACCACCGCGTTCATGGGGGAGAACCACTTCGCCCCGGTGCCGGTCGCCGTCTATGGCTTCGACCTGGCGCTTTGCGCCGTTGCCTACAACATCCTGGTCATCAAGCTGCGCCATCTGCACGGCGCCGAAACGACCTTCGCCAGGGCCGTGGGCCAGGATCGCAAGGGCAAGATTTCTCTGGCGCTCTACATCGCCGCCGTCCTGCTCAGCTTTCTCAACCAATGGATCAGCGTGGCGATCTACGTGCTTGTGGCGGCGATCTGGTTTGCGCCCGACAAACGGTTCGAGAGGCTGATCGAAAAATAGAAACCTATTTCCGCATCGCTTTCAGCTTCTCGGCCACCGAGGCGGCAAGGTCGGCATAGCGCTCCTCCAGCCGCTCGGCCGCCTTGATGATCGCGAAGTCATGGCCGAACTTCTCCAGCGCCAGCCGCAGCTTCTCGGCGAAATCCGCCTGCTTCTCCAGCGCCGCGAACAGCGTTTTCACCTGCGTCTCGCTGATATCGGGATTGGCGAGCATCTTCGGCACCTCGCGGCCCATCTCGTCGCCATTGGCGGTCTGCTCTTTGAGGATTCCGATCCAGTCGGTCAAATGCCGAGCTCCTTTTTCAGGACAGCATGCGCGGCAGGCGCAGCGATGGTCAACCCGTTGCGACTGTAGTCGTCAACTCGTTGCGACTGTAAGTCGTCAACCCGTTGCGACTGTAAGTCGTCAACCGTTGCGACTGTCACGGTCGCCCATCGGGACGAACCAGCCTTGCCTCAGCGGCAGTGAGCGTTAAGTTCGGCGCGACCCGAACAAGGATGGAAACCATGACTAGCGACGCCGAAATCCAGACCGCCCTGCCAGCTTTCGCCTCGGGCAACGTCGCCGTCATCACCGG
>NZ_RZSA01000869.1:0-2843 GCF_003998075.1 Mesorhizobium sp. M2A.F.Ca.ET.037.01.1.1
CGACAATGGTGGTCGATTTCTGCCTGCCGGCGCCGCATCAGTCGCTGCTTGAGGCGCTGCAGATGTGGGACAACAAGACCTCGAAGGCGGCCTGCGACTATTCCTTCCACATGGCGATCACCTGGTGGGGCAAGCAGGTGTTCGACGAGATGGCGACGGTGGTCGACAGGGGCATCACCTCGTTCAAGCACTTCATGGCCTACAAAGGCGCGCTGATGGTCGATGACGACGAGATGTATGCGTCGTTCCAGCGCTGCGCCGACCTCGGCGCGCTGCCGCTCGTCCATGCCGAGAATGGCGATGTGGTCGCGGCACTGTCGCAAAAGCTTTTAGCCGCCGGCAACAACGGGCCTGAGGGGCATGCCTATTCGCGTCCGCCGGAGGTGGAAGGCGAGGCGACAAATCGGGCCATCATGATTGCCGACATGGCCGGCGTGCCGCTCTATGTCGTGCATGTCTCCTGCGAGCAGAGTCACGAGGCCATCCGCCGCGCCCGGCAGAAAGGAATGCGCGTTTATGGCGAGCCGCTGATCCAGCATCTGACACTCGACGAGACCGAATATTATAACAAGGACTGGGACCATGCGGCGCGCCGGGTGATGAGCCCGCCCTTCCGCAGCAAGTGGCACCAGGATTCGCTGTGGGCGGGCCTGCAGGCCGGCTCGCTGCAGGTGGTTGCGACCGACCACTGCTCCTTTACCACCAAGCAGAAACGCAACGGCATCGGCGACTTCACAAAAATCCCGAACGGCACCGGCGGCCTCGAGGACCGCCTGCCAGTGCTGTGGACGGCCGGCGTCAATACCGGCCGCCTGACAATGAACGAGTTCGTCGCGGTGACCTCGACCAACATCGCCAAGATCCTCAACATGTATCCGAAGAAGGGCGCGATCGTCGAAGGCGCCGACGCCGACATCATCGTGTGGGACCCGAAGCGCAAGAAGACGATCTCGGCCAAGAAGCAGCAGTCGGTGATCGACTACAATGTCTTCGAAGGTTTTGAGGTGACCGGCCTGCCGCGCTTCGTCTTTTCACGCGGCGAGCTTTCGATCGAGGAGGCGGACGTCAAGGCCAAGGTTGGCCATGGCGAGTTCGTCGCGCGTGAGCCGAACGCCGCGGTCAACCGGGCGCTGTCGACCTGGAAGGAGATTTCCGCGCCACGCAAGGTGGAGCGTACCGGCATTCCGGCCACGGGGGTCTGACCATGCGGGCTCTTCATCTCGTGCTGACGGCGACAGCAATGCTGGCCGCTGGCCATGCATCGGCCGCCAGCATCGATCTCTCAAAACCTTATGGCGACAAATATGGCTGCATCAACAAAAACGGCCAAGAGGTCGCCGCCGACAAGATGCTGCTCTTGACCGACAAGGAACTGATCACGGCGGCAAGCGCCTGCACCTTCAGCGACAAGCAGCCCCAGGCCGACGGATCGCTGGTGGTGACGGCAAAATGCGAGGTGGAGGGCGAAGAGGGGCAGGCGCCGACCAAGTTCACCATCAAGCGCAGTGCGAAGAACGCGAAGAAGCTGGTGGTGGCCGATGAAGAGGGCAATGTGATGGGCGAAGTCTCCCGGTGCAAATAACGACGAGAGGTTTTTCCTCCATCTCAGGCAACCAGCCCATCCAGTTCCGGCAGCAGAACGACGCTTTCCTGTTCGTTGGGATCGGTGCGGGCGATGACCGCCGAGGACGGCGCCCCGCTCAGATTGGCGGGCAGATGCGGCACGCCGGCCGGAATGTAGAAGAGATCGCCGGCCTTGACGACGATGTGGTGCTCGAGCCGGTCGCCGTACCAGGTGTGGACCTCGCCCGAAAGCACGTAAATGGCCGTCTCGTGGCTTTCATGCATATGCGCCTTGGCGCGGGCGCCGGGCGGCATGGTGAGAAGATGCATGCAGATGCCGGAGGAGCCGACGGTCTCGGCGGCGATGCCGGCGAAATAGCTCAGCCCCTGCTTGCCCTGATAGGTGCTTTCGGGGCGAACGAGATGACAGGTGGGTTTAGGCGACATCGGCAAGCCTCCGGGCAGCGTCGATCGGGTGGGACAGGACGAGTGGAAAGCAACGCTATCATAAAATCAACCGGATTGCGGACGGCGCGGCAGCGGCTGCGAAAGGCAGGCTGCAGCCAATGAGCGAACAGCCGCCAGCCGTCGTTTCGGCAAGCAAGCTCGGCCTCACCTTCCAGACCAATGACGGTCCGGTGCAGGCGCTGTCCAATGTCGATCTGACCATTGGCAAGGGCGAGTTCGTTTCCTTCATCGGCCCGTCCGGTTGCGGCAAGACAACCTTGCTGCGCGTCATCGCCGATCTGGAAAGGGCGACATCCGGAACGATCTCCGTCAACGGCATGACGCCTGAGCAGGCGCGCGAGAAGCGCGCCTACGGCTATGTCTTCCAGGCGGCGGCCCTGTTCCCGTGGCGCACCATCGAGCGCAATGTGGGATTGCCGCTGGAGATCATCGGCCTCTCCCAAGCCGAGCAGGCGGAGCGCATCAAGCGTACGCTGGCGCTGGTCAATCTTTCTGGCTTCGAGAAGAAATATCCCTGGCAGCTTTCCGGCGGCATGCAGCAGCGCGCCTCGATCGCGCGCGCTCTCGCCTTCGACGCGGACCTTTTGTTGATGGACGAGCCGTTCGGCGCGCTGGACGAGATCGTGCGCGATCATCTGAACGAGCAGCTTCTCGACCTCTGGGCGCGGACCAACAAGACGATCTGCTTCGTCACCCATTCGATCCCCGAGGCGGTGTATCTGTCGACACGCATCGTGGTGATGTCGCCGCGGCCAGGCCGCGTCACCGACATCATCGAATCGACGCTGCCGAAGGAGCGGCCGCTCGACATC
>NZ_RZSA01000086.1:0-11603 GCF_003998075.1 Mesorhizobium sp. M2A.F.Ca.ET.037.01.1.1
TGTGCGGACCTATTCCGGCCAGCACAAATTCTCGCGAGCGATCGCCAGACGCATGAAGCCCGACTCGGAACCGAAAATGACCCGCGAGACAGCCTTTCATTCGAGCTTTGCCAAGCACACGCGCGATTTCGTCGAATACAGGGGCTATTGGCTGGCCAATTCCTTCGCCAAGGAAGGTCCCATCGCCGAATACTGGGCCTGCCGGCAGGACGCCGTGATCATGGACCTGTCGCCGCTGCGCAAGTTCGAGGTCACCGGACCGGACGCCGAGGCGCTGCTGCAATACACGCTGACACGCGACGTCAAGAAGCTCGGCGTCGGCCAGGTCGTCTATACGGCGATGTGCTACGAGCATGGCGGCATGATCGACGACGGAACGCTGCTCAGGCTCGGCAAGGACAATTTCCGCTGGGTCGGCGGCGACGATTTCTCAGGCGAATGGCTGCGCGAGACCGCCAAGAAACTCGGCTTGAACGTGCTGGTGCGCTCTTCCACCGACCAGATGCACAACATCGCCGTGCAGGGACCGAAGAGCCGCGACATCTTGAAGGAGGTCGTCTGGACCTCGCCGGTACAGCCCTCGATCGGCGAGCTCGAATGGTTCCGCTTCGCCGTCGCCCGCATCGGCGGCGGCAACGGCGTGCCGGTGGTGGTCTCGCGCACCGGCTATACGGGCGAGCTGGGCTATGAAATCTGGTGCCATCCGCGCGACGCCGAAAAAGTGTTCGACGCCGTCTGGGAAGCCGGCCAGCCGCACGGGCTGAAGCCGATGGGCCTGCAGGCGCTCGACATGGTGCGCATCGAGGCCGGACTGATCTTCGCCGGCTACGAATTCTCCGACCAGACCGATCCGTTCGAGGCCGGCATCGGCTTCACCGTGCCGCTGAAGACCAAGGCCGACGACTTCATCGGCCGCGACGCGCTGATCCGGCGCAAGGAGCATCCGCAGCACAGGCTCGTCGGCCTCGACATCGACGCCAACATCCCGGTTGGCCATGGCGACTGCGTCCATGTCGGCCGCGCCCAGATCGGCGTGGTTACCTCCGGCATGCGCTCGCCGGTGCTCGGCAAGACAATCGCGCTGGCACGGCTCGACGTCACCCATGCCGAGATCGGCACGGAGGTCGAGATCGGCAAGCTCGACGGCCACGCCAAGCGGCTGCCGGCGCGCGTCGTGGCCTTCGCGCATTACGATCCGCAGAAGACCAAGCCGAGATCCTGATAGCGGCAGCCCTTGCCTTCTCCCCTTGTGGGGTGAGCAGCCGGTTCCCCGAAGGCGAGTTCATCGTGCCACTGGCACGATGAAATGCCAGCGAACGCCAGGACGCTGCGAAGCAGCGGGGACCGGGAGGTGGATCGGCCCCCGGCCCTTCGCAGACTCAGGGCGTTCGAAGCTCGAAAAGCCAAGCAATTGGCTTTTCGTTCGCTGCGCGACCGCTTCTCACCCCACAAGGGGAGGAGGAAAGAGCCGATGTTTCGCAAGCGTGATGTGCATGACATCCACAAAACGCTTGACGCGAAAGCGCGCCGGATCAATCTTCACTCTAAAGAAAAAAATACGACTGAGTGGAAACACGACGGTTGGGCCATAGTGGCCGGGGAGCAAGCTTCGCGAGAGCCGAAGCGTCGCCGGCGGGGAACAGAAAAAAGGGGAAGACACAAGATATGAGCACGATAAGCACGGCCCTGGAGCAGCCTGCCGAAAGCAAGCTGCTCAGGCATATCGACTGGCGTGGCGCCTTCTGGGTGGCGAGCGGCGTTCCGGCGCTGGTCCTGTTCTCGATCGGCGGCATTGCCGGCACGACTGGAACCCTGGCCTTCCTGATCTGGACGGTGTCCATGATCATGGGTTTCCTGCAATCCTTCACCTATGCGGAGATTGCCGGCCTGTTCCCGAACAAGTCGGGCGGCGCCTCGATCTACGGCGCTACCGCCTGGCTGCGCTATTCGAAATTCATCGCGCCGCTGTCGGTGTGGTGCAACTGGTTCGCCTGGTCGCCGGTGCTGTCGCTCGGCTGCTCCATCGCCGCCGCCTATATCCTCAACGCCCTGGCGCCGATCCCGGTCTTCTCCGAGACCTCGCCGGAGGTCGTCGCCTATATCGCCGCGCATGCGGGGACGGCCCCTGCCGACGCCATCGCGGCGGTGACGGCCGCCGCGACGCCGGCGATCCGCACCTGGACGCTGTGGGGCCATACGCTGGGACCCGTCTCCTTCACGCTCAACGCCACCTTCTTCATAGGCGCGGTGCTGATGCTGGTCATCTTCGCCATCCAGCATCGCGGCATCCTCGGCACGGCCAATGTGCAGAAATATATCGGCCTGCTGGTCATCATCCCGATGCTGATCGTCGGCGTGGTGCCGATCATCACCGGCCAGATCGACTACGCCAACTTCTCGCCGCTGGTGCCGCTGGCGGCGGCCTATGCGCCCGACCCCGGGTCGTGGAACATCGCCGGCTGGACACTCGTGCTGGGCGGCATGTTCATCGCCGCATGGTCGACCTACGGCTTCGAGACCGCGGTCTGCTACACGTCGGAGTTCAAGAACCCCGGCACCGACACGTTCAAGGCGATCTTCTATTCCGGCCTGCTCTGCATGCTGTTGTTCATCCTGGTGCCCTTCACCTTCCAGGGCGTTCTGGGCCTGAACGGCATGCTGGCGACGCCGATCGTCGACGGCTCGGGCGTCGCCGACGCGCTGGCCGGCATGGTCGGCGGCGGCAAGCTGATCCACAGCCTGCTGGTCATGCTGATGATCCTGGCGCTGGTGCTCTGCATCATGACGGCGATGGCTGGCTCCTCGCGCACGCTCTACCAGGGCTCGGTCGACGGTTGGCTGCCGCGCTATCTCAGCCATGTCAACGAGCACGGCGCGCCGACGCGGGCGATGTGGACCGACCTGATCTTCAACCTGATCGTGCTGGCCATCGCCTCGGCCGATGCGACGAGCTTCTTCTTCATCCTCGCCGTGTCGAACTGCGGCTATATCATCTTCAACTTCCTCAACCTCAATGCCGGCTGGATCCACCGCATCGACAACGGCCACATCACGCGGCCGTGGCGGGCGCCGACCTGGCTGCTCGGCATCGGCGCCATCTTCGCCTATGTCAACGCGATCTTCATGGGCGCCGGCGCCAAGGTCTGGAACCCGATGGCGCTGTGGGCCGGCCTGATCACGGCTGCCTTGATCATCCCGGTGTTCTGCTTCCGCCATTACATCCAGGATGGCGGCAAATTCCCCGACCATATGATGGCCGACCTCGGCATGGCGGAGGCCGACCTCTCGGTCAAGAAGGCGGGCATGCTGCCCTATCTGACGCTCGCCGCCGGCGTGATCGTGATGCTGATCGCCAACTGGGTGTTCGTCATCTGACGTGGCAACCCGAACGAAACGGGCGCGCCTCGGCGCGCCCGTTTTCTTTTGCGAGTTGGTCGAAGCAGAGATCAGCCGGCCTTACGGACGGCCTCCTCTTCAAAGAACCGGTTCGGCGGCCGCTTCAGGCCGAGATTCTCGCGCAGCGTCGATCCTTCATAGTCGCGCCTGAAGATCCCGCGACGTTGCAGCTCGGGCACCACCTTCTCGGCGAAGTCGTCGAGCCCGGCGGGCAGATAGGGGAACATGACATTGAAGCCATCGGAACCGTCGGTGAGCAGCCATTCCTCCATCTCGTCGGCGATGGTTTTCGGGGTACCAACGAAAGCCAGTCCGGAATAGCCGCCGAGCCGCTGCGCTAGCTGGCGAACGGTCAGGTTTTCACTGCGCGCCAGTTCAATGACGCGTTCGCGGCTGCTCTTCGAGGCATTGGTCTCCGGAATGTCTGGCAACGGTCCGTCCGGATCGAAACCGGACGCGTCGTGGCCGAGCGCGATCGACAGCGAGGCGATGCCGCTCTCGTAATAGACGAGGCTGTCGAGCTTCGCGCGCTTGGCCCGCGCCTCCTCGACACTGTCGCCGACGATGACGAAGGCGCCGGGCAGGATCTTGATGTCGTCGCGCGCGCGGCCAAGTTTTTCCGCTCGGCCTTTCACGTCGGCAAGGAAGCGCTGGCCGGATGCCAGGTCGGGCGGCGCAGCGAAGATCACCTCCGCCGTCTCGGCGGCCAGTTGGCGTCCGACGTCAGACGCGCCGGCCTGGACGATGACCGGCCAGCCCTGCACCGGCCTGGCGATGTTGAGTGGCCCTCGCACCGACAGATGCTCGCCCTTGTGGTCGAGCACATGGAGTTTCGCCGGATCGAAATAGAGCCCGCTCTCCGCATCGCGGATGAAGGCGTCGTCGGCAAAACTGTCCCACAACCCGGTAACGACATCGTAGAACTCGCGCGCCCGGTGGTAGCGCTCGTCATGCTCGACATGCTCGTCGAGGCCGAAATTCAGCGCCGCGTCGGGATTGGACGTGGTGACGATGTTCCAGCCGGCGCGTCCGCCGCTGATATGGTCGAGCGAGGCGAAGCGGCGGGCGATGTGATAGGGCGCGTCGAAGGTGGTCGAAGCGGTGGCGACCAGGCCGATGTGGTCGGTGACGGCGGCAAGCGCCGAGAGCAGCGTGAACGGCTCGAAGGACGTTACCGTGTGGCTGCGCCGCAGCGCCTCGATCGGCATGTTGAGCACCGCCAGATGATCGGCCATGAAGAAGGCGTCGAACTTGGCCGCCTCGAGCGTCTGCGCGAAACGCTTGAGATGCGCGAAGTTGAAGTTGGCGTCGGGATAAGCGCCCGGGTAACGCCAGGCGCCGGTGTGAAGACTGACGGGGCGCATGAAGGCGCCGAGCCGCAATTGCCGTTTTTCTGACATGAGGAATGATCCAGCGATGACGAGCGTTGCCGCTCCGATATTAGCGCAGGATCGGCCTGCATCGCGCCGCTGAAAAGGAATTCTGTTTTGCCGAAGCCCTGCCGCGGAGCATTTTCGCCCGGCTGGCCTTTATGCGGATCATCCGCCACCGGCTTTCGCCGATGGCGGATGATCCAAGGTTGCCACCTTATCGTTGGAGCATGATCTCTTTTGAACCGAAGGTCAGCGCAGCAAAAACCGCTATGCACTTTTAGGGATCATGCTTTATTCCGCGGCCAGTGCCAGCTGCGGCCGTTCGATGCCTTCGATCTTCTCCGGCTCCGGCGCCTGCTCGTCGGTCTTGGCCTTCTTCGGCGCACGGCCGAAGAACAGCGCGTAGCCGGCCGGCAGCACCAGAATGGTGAGCACGGTCGCGACCAGGATGCCGCCCATCATGGCGTAGGCGAGCGGTCCCCAGAAGACGGCGCGCGAGATCGGGATCAGCGCCAGCACGGCGGTCAGCGCCGTCAGCATGATCGGCCGGAAGCGGCGCACCGCCGCACCCACGATCGCTTCCGATTGGTCCATGCCTGCCGCGATGTCCTGATCGATCTGGTCGACCAGGATGATCGAGTTGCGCATGATGATGCCGAGCAGCGCGATGACGCCGAGGATGGCGACGAAGCCGAAGGGCGCGCCGCTGATCAGCAGCGCCGCGGCGGCGCCGATGATGCCGAGCGGACCTGTGGCGAGCACCAGCATCGACTTGCCGAAATGCTGCAGCTGGACCATCAGCAGCACGACGATGATGGCCAGCATGATCGGCGCCTTGGCGGCGATCGAAGCCTGGCTCTCGGCCGAATCCTCGGCGCCGCCCTGGATCTCGATCTTGTAGCCGGGCGCTAGGCCGGCGCGCAGGTCCTTCATGTCGTTGTACATCTTGGTGACGACGTCGTTCGACTGCACGCCGTCCGGCAACGTGGCGCGCACGCTGATCGTCGGCAGGCGGTCGCGTCGCCATTCGACGCCCTGCTCCATGACCGGCACGACCTTGGCCACCTGCGAGAGCGGCACCGAGCCGCCGAAGTCGGTTGGGATGTAGACGGAGTCGACCGAAGACAGGAGATGGCGGGTCGCCTCCGGCTCGCGGGCGACGATCGACACCGTCTCCTCGCCGTCGCGGAAGTCGTCGAGCGCCGCGCCGGACATGGTGGCCTGCAGCACCTGGCGGATGCGCTGCGAGGTTACGCCAAGGGCGCGAGCACGATCCTGGTCGATCACCAGCTTCATTGCCGGCACCGTTTCCAGCCAATCGTCATGGATGGCGCCGAGCAGCGGGTTGGCCTGGAACTTCGCCTTCACCTCGTCGGCGATGCGGCGCACCTCCTTGCGGTCCGGACCCATGATGCGCATCTGCACGGGCCAGCCCGTCGGCGGTCCAAGGAACAGGCGGTCGACCTTGCCGCGGATCGAGGGGAAGTCCTTGGCGAGGATGCCGCGCATCTTGACGATCAGCCGCTCGCGCGCCGGCTCGTCCTTGGCCATCACCAGGAGCTGGGCGAAGTTGGGATTCCTGAGCTGCTGGTCGAGGGGCAGGAAGAAGCGCGGGGCACCTTCGCCGATATAGGTGGCGATGAAGCGCTTGTCGGGATCGTCCATCATTTTCGCTTCCAGCGCCTTGGCCTGGTTCTCGACCTCCTTGATCGAGGTGCCTTCCGGCAGCCAGAGATCGACGAGGATTTCCGGACGCGAGGATTGCGGGAAGAAATTCTGCGGGATGAACTGGAAGGCCCACAGGCTGGTGGCGAAGGTGACCAGGGTCATCACCAGAACGATGATGCGGTGGCGCACGGCCCAGGCGACCGTCGCGCGCAGGCGGCGGTAGAAGCCAGTGTCGAAGACATCGTGGTGGGTGCCGGCATGCTTGCGCTGCTTGAGGATCATGTAGCCCAGCCACGGCGTGAAATAGACCGCGACGAACCACGACACGATCAGCGCGATGCCGACGACATAGAACAGCGTGCGCACATATTCGCCGGCAGTGGATGCCGCGAAGCCGACCGGGATGAAGCCCGCCGTGGTGATCAGCGTTCCAGTGAGCATCGGGAAGGCGGTCGATGTATAGGCGAAGCTCGCCGCCTCGATCTTGACCAGCCCTTCCTCGAGCTTTCGTTCCATCATCTCGACGACGATCATGGCGTCGTCAACCAGGAGACCGAGCGCGATGATCAAAGCGCCGAGCGAGATGCGCTGCAGGTCGATGCCGATCTCGTACATGATGGCGAAGGTGGCGGCCAGAACCAGCGGGATGGCGATGGCGATCACCAGGCCCGAGCGCCAGCCGATCGACAGCAGCGACACGGCGAGCACGATGAGCAGCGCTTCGCCGAGCGCTTCCATGAATTCGCTCACCGCGTCCTTGACCACCTCCGGCTGATCCGAGATCTGGTCGACCGAAACGCCGTAGGGCAGCCCGGCCTCGAAGCGCTGGTAGGTCGCCTCGACATCCTTGCCGACGTCCCTGACGTTGAAACCCTTGGCCATGACGACGCCGACCTGGACGCTCTCATGGCCGTTGAAACGGTATTTGCGCTCATAAGGGTCTTCGAGACCGGACGAGACGGTGGCGATATCGCCGAGACGCGTCACCTGATTGCCGGAGCGCAGCCTGAGCTCGCGGATATCCGCGGCCTTGGTGACGTCGCCCTCGACCGAGATGCGCACCGAGCGCAGGCCGGTGTCGACCGAGCCCGCCGGATCGACAGCGTTCTGCCCCTTCACGGCGTTCTGCAAGTCGACGATGGTCAGGCCGCGCTCGGCCAGCGCCTTGGACGAGACGTCGATATAGATCTTCTCCGGCTGGTCGCCGATGATGACGGCCTTCTCGACGCCGGGCGTCGTCAACAGCATATCGCGCGCCTGGATGGCGAACTTCTTCAGCTCCGGATAGGTGAAGCCGTCGCCGCTGATCGAATGCAAGGTGATGAAGGTGTCGCCGAACTCGTCGTTGAAATACGGACCGAGCAGGCCTTGCGGCAACTCATTGGAAATGTCGCCGACCTTCTTGCGCACCTGATAGAAGGCGTCCTTCACCTCCTCGGCATTGGTGTCGCCTTTCACCTGCAGCATGATGATGGTGCTGCCGGCACGCGTGTAGGAGCGCACGAAATCGAGATGCGGCGTTTCCTGCAGCTTGCGCTCGATCTTGTTGACGACCTGGTCCTCCATGTCCTGGATCGAGGCGCCGGGCCAGATCGCCTGCACCACCATGATGCGGAAGGTGAAGTCCGGGTCTTCCTTCTGGCCCATGCGCATCAGGCCCATCGCGCCGGCCAGGATGATCAACCCGAACAGGAAGCGCGCGATGCTCGGATGTCCGATCGCCCAGCGCGAGAGATTGAAGGGGCGCTTTTCAGTGCTGCTGTCGGTCGTGGTGGTCATGGCGCAAGTCCAGTCCAATTGGCCGGCAATGCATAGCTGGCATTGCCCGTGAATTCTCGGTCGGGTTTCCGGGCGGCGAGACCCTCAAGCGGAGAGAGACTCGCAAATCGCGCTGGACGCGGCACTGCCGCGGGGGGGAGCCAACATGCCGGCATCCCGCGATCGGGTGTTCGCCGCCCGGAACCCATGCCCTTCCCCGGCTCGTGGCTCGAAGCAGCGAGAGCGGGAAAGGCGTCTGTTACGCCTGGCTAGTGCAGGCTGCCGGTGGTTGCGACATCCTCTGCCGCCGAGGCGGATTGCTGGGCGTCGCCGGAAAGCTTGACCTTCAGGTTTTCGGTCATGAACTGGGTGCCTGCCGCGACCACGACATCGCCCTGTTTCAGGCCGTCGGCCACGGTGACGCCGTCGGCGGTGAAGTTGGCGACCTTGATCGGGCGCGGATGCACGGTGTCGGAGGCGCGGTCCACTGTCCAGACGATCTGCTTGCCGTCCTTTTCGGTCATCGCGGTGAGCGGGATCGAGACGAGCTCAGCCTTGCTGCCGACGATCGCCTGGACATTGGCGGTCATGCCGAGTAGCACGCGCGGATCGTTGGGCAGCGACACCCGGACGGCGAAGGTGCGCGACTGCGGATCGGCGCTGCCGGCGACCTCGCGGACCTTGCCGTCAAGGGTGAGCCCTTCGTCAGACCAGAAGCTCGCCTTGACCTCCTTGCCGGGCTTGAAGCCCGCGATATCCATCTCCGGCACCGCGATCGAAACTTCCTTCTCGCCGTCAACCGCGACGGTCATCACCGGCGTGCCGGCGGCGACCACCTGGCCGACATCGGCGGAGATGGCGGTGACGATGCCGTTCTTGCTGGCTTTCAGATCGGCGTATTGAACCTGGTTCTGCGCCTGGGCCAGCGTCGAACGAGCGGCGTCGCGGTTCGCCACGGCCTGGTCGTAGGTCAGCCGCACCTGGTCGAGCTGCGACTTCGGCGCGAAATTCTTGGCATAGAGTTGCTCGGCGCGCTTCCTGGCAAGGTCGACGGTCTCGACCTGGCGCTCGGCCGCGTCGAGGCTGGCCGCGGCGCTCTTCACCGACAATTCGTAATCGGCCGGATCGATGCGGGCGAGGACGTCGCCCTCATCCACGTGCTGACCGATGTCGACCAGGCGCTCGGTGACCTTGCCGGCGATGCGGAAGCCGAGATTCATCTCGGTGCGGGCGCGCACCGAACCGGAATAGTCAAGCTGACGGGTGGTCTGCGCCTCGCCGATCTCGACCACCTTGACCGGCCGGACGACCTCCTGGACGACCTCGGCCTTCTCCTGGCTGCAGCCGGCAAGGCCAAGCACTGCTGCGATAACGGCGGCGGTTGGGAGGCCGGCGGCCGGCAGCTTGCGGAGGATGGAATTGGACAAAGACACCTTAGCACTCCCGAACTGGAGATGATCGTCGACCGCACCCGGCGGGCGGCTTCTATTTCAAGGCTCTGATGGCGTAGTCGATAAGTTCGTCGGGCATCGCCCGGTTGGTCTTTGCAAGGCACTGCGCCACCATCTGCGGATGGCATAGAATGATGGTCGCGGCGCCGAAGCAGCGCGAGGCCGTCTCGGGATCCTGTTCCCTGAACTCGCCGGCCTCGATGCCCTCGCGGATCACTTCGGCGAAGAGGTCGTGGATGCTGTTGACATGCTTGTCGATGACGCCCCAGTCGCGTTCCAGCGCGACGATGACCATCTCATGCACCTTCTCCTGGTCGAGCATGACCTCCAGCGTCATCTTGTACTGGGCATGGATGTAGCGCCGCAGCCGTTCCTCGGCGCTGATCGGCAGGTGCATAATCTCATAGGCCATCTTGTAGCTGGCGCCGAGCATGCGGCCGCAGACGGCCTGGTGGATTTCGACCTTGGAGGCAAAGAAACGATAGATGTTGGCCGGCGACATGCCGAGCTCGCGGGCGATGTCGGCGACGTTGGTCTTGCCGTAGCCATAGTGACGGAACAGCCGCTCGGCGCAGTCGAGAATGCGGGTCACATTCTCCTGTCTGGTGGGGTCTGCCACGATGTTGGCGGCTTCGGACATGGCGCTTTCGGTTTGACGAGTGACGAATTTCAATTTTCGTCAGTCGTAAAACGAAAGCAGCGAGGAGTCAACGCAAAATCGACGTACGCGTATAACTGGTGACAGATGGTGACAGTTGCGAGGGCCGGGGTTTACGATTAGCCATTTGCCCCGGCGGCGTCGTCATCCACGGGCGGAGCAAGGAGCGAAGCGACGCGCGCAGACCCGAGGATCCATTCCGTGACGTAGGCCGAAGAACGAAGGCGGATCAAGGTTACGACGATATCGTCGCTGACGGCTACTCTCAACCGCCGGAGCGCGGCCGCATGGTCACGGCATAGATCCTAGGGTTTCCGCGACGTCGCTTCGCTCCTTGCTCCGCCCGTGGATGACGAAGTCGCGGTTGCTAGCGCAAGCTGTCGACGTCGCGGTCATGGCGGGAGGAGCGTACTACGCCCCCTTCGCCATTTCCCTTAGCCGGAACTTCTGGATCTTCCCCGTGGACGTCTTCGGGATTTCCGCGAACACCACCGCCTTCGGCACCTTGAAGCGGGCCAGCAGCCCCCGGCAATGCTCGATGATCTCGGCTTCGGTCGCGGTCTTGCCGGGCTTCAGCTCGACATAGGCGACCGGCACCTCGCCCCATTTCTCATCCGCGCGGGCCACCACACCGCAGGAGGCGACCGACGGATGCTTGTAGAGCGCGTCCTCGACCTCGATGGAGGAGATGTTCTCACCGCCCGAGATGATGATGTCCTTGGAGCGGTCCTTGAGCTGGATATAGCCGTCGGGGTGCATGACGCCGAGGTCGCCGGAATGGAACCAGCCGCCGGCGAAGGCCTCGTCGGTCGCCTTCCGGTTCTTCAGATAGCCCTTCATGACGATATTGCCGCGGAACATGACCTCGCCAATGGTCTCGCCGTCGGCCGGCGTCTCCGCCATCGTCTCGGGGTCCATGATCGTCAGCCCTTCCAGCGCGGCATAGCGCACGCCCTGGCGCGCTTTCTTCGCCGTCCTCGGCCCCTTCTCCAGCGCGTCCCACTCATTGTGCCATTCGTTGACGACGGCCGGACCGTAGGTCTCGGTCAGGCCGTAGAGATGGGTGACGGCAAAGCCGGCGTCGGCCATACCGGCAAGCACAGCTTCCGGCGGCGGCGCGGCGGCGGTGTTGAAGGTGACGGTCTGCGGGAACTGGCGCTTGTCCTCGTCCTTCGCGTTGATCAGCACCGACATGACGATCGGCGCGCCGCACAGATGGGTGACGCCGTGATCGGCGATCGCGTCATATATCGGCTTCGCCCGCACCCAGCGCAGGCAGACATGGGTGCCGGCCTGGAC
>NZ_RZSA01000870.1:0-2834 GCF_003998075.1 Mesorhizobium sp. M2A.F.Ca.ET.037.01.1.1
AGACGGCACCGTGGTGCTGGTCGGCGCCACCACGGAGAACCCGTCCTTCGAGCTGAATGCGGCGCTTCTGTCGCGAGCGCGCGTGCTTGTGTTCCGTTCGCTGGGCGAGGAAAGCATCGCCAAGCTTCTGGCGCGGGCGGAAGAAACCGAGGGCAGGGCGCTGCCGCTTGACGACGAGGCGCGCGCGATGCTGGTCCGCATGGCGGACGGCGACGGCCGCGCCTCGCTGACGCTGGCCGAGGAAGTCTGGCGCGCCGCCAAGAAAGGCGAAGTGTTCGGCCCGGAGGGCCTGCAGCGCGTCATCCAGCGCCGCGCGCCGATCTACGACAAGGGCCAGGACGGCCATTACAACCTGATCTCGGCGCTGCATAAATCGGTACGGGGCTCCGATCCGGATGCCGCCCTTTATTACCTCGCCCGCATGTTCGATGCCGGCGAGGATCCGCTCTATCTCGGCCGCCGGCTGGTGCGCATGGCGGTGGAGGATATCGGGCTCGCCGATCCGCAGGCGCTTGTCGTCGCCAACGCGGCCAAGGACGCCTATGACTATCTTGGCTCGCCCGAGGGCGAGCTCGCCTTCGCTCAAGCCACCGTCTATCTCGCCACCGCGCCGAAATCGAACGCTGTCTATACCGCCTTCAAGGCGGCGACCGCGGCGGCCAAGGAGTTCGGCTCGCTGCTGCCGCCCAAGCACATCCTCAATGCGCCGACCAAGCTGATGAAGCAGGAGGACTACGGCGCCGGCTATCGCTACGACCACGACGAGCCGGATGCGTTTTCAGGCCAGGACTATTTTCCGGAGAAGATGGGCCGGCACACTTTTTACGATCCGCCGGAACGCGGGTTCGAGCGCGACATCCGCAAGCGGCTGGAATACTGGGCGAAGCTGCGCGGCGAACGGAACGGCTGAGTTGCGCGGCCCGTCGGTCGGCGCGCTCGGAACCTGTCGGCTGAGCGTTGAGTGGAATTGTAATATTATGTTGACGGCTGACGGGTCCGCGCGACGGCATTGTGCCGGGAAACAAAAAATCCTATCAAGACGCACGGCTGGCGGGGGTCGCCGTGATTTTGTCCCATGGAACAGGATCGCGCCTTCCCGCGCGAATGGCAATGAAAAAGCAAACCGTCAAGTCGCTCCGCAAGGCCGCCATCGCGGTCGTGGTTCTCGCGCTCGTCTTCTACTTCATCCCGATCCTGACCGCGATCTGGGTCGTCTGCGGCCTGATCGACGTCATGCGCAACGATCAGAAGAACCGAAACCTGTTCGAGCGCTACTTCCTCGGCAACGGCCTGTTCACCTGGCTGCTGTCGCCGTTCAACCTGATTGTCGACCTTCTCTGCTACCGCAACCCCGGCGTCTGGAAGCCCGAGCAGTTCCCTGAAGACTATCAGCGCGAGATCAACGAGGTCCTGGGTGTCTTCAAGGCCCGCAAGGACGAGATCATCGCCGACATCGACGCCAATTTCGGCGCCGGCCGGCGCGGCATGTACGTCTATCAGTGGTACGGCAAGCACAAGATCGACAACGTTCCCGAATTCAACAAGGACTACAAATACATCAAGACGATCGCCGTATCCGTTTTCAGCAAGCGCGAATCCACGTCCTGGCATTTCGGTCCGCTCCGCCTCAGCCTGCGCATCCTCTACAATCTGATCCCGGTGCAGGCGGAGATCTTCGTCCAGTGCGGCAGCAAGAAGAACTACTGGTACGACAACCCTCTGTTCATCTTCGACGACACGCTGTTCCACCGCTCGGTCAACGAATATGACGGCCGCCGCTACTGCGTCTTCGTCGACATCATCAGGCCGTCTCCGTTCCCAAAACTGATCGCGGGCCTTCTCGCCATCGTCTCGGTCAGCGTGGAGCGCATCAATTCGGTCTTCTACAAGAACTGGAAGATGATCGGCTCGTCTAAACCTAAGGCCACCGCCAACTGATCTGGCGCCTCTTCAATCTCCTGGCTCGGCCTGCTCGGCCGGGCCTCGATGCTCTTAAACCAACGTCCTATAGCGCCGATCCGCTGCAACCGTTACAACTCTTCCATCGGATATATCCACAAGGATATAACGACGGGCGGAAGGAGGTCCGCTCGCTGGGAGGATAGGTTTGAGCGGGCGGCAAGCAGCCGGTCATGCGGATTTCGTCCAGGCTTCGATCGCCAGAAGCGATGCGGCCCATTCGGCGTTGGTCGCCTCGTGGCGGCGTTCCCTTCAACTGCATCACCTCGATCCGGCCGAGCGCAAGGCGCCAAGGCGGCTGACCGAAGCCGAATTGCGGCAGGCCCGGCAGCGCATGGAGCGGATGATTCGCGCGGCCGAAGGAAGCCTCAACCGGCTCTATCAGGCGGTCGGCGGTGTCGGTTGCTGCGTGATGCTGGCCGACCGCGACGGCATCCCCGTCGAGCGCCGCGGCGCGGTCGCCGACGACGAGACCTTCGACGAATGGGGCCTGTGGACCGGCACGGTCTGGAGAGAAGACAGTGAGGGAACCAACGGCATCGGCACCTGTCTTGCCGATCAGCGGCCGCTCACCATCCATCGCGACCAGCATTTCTTTTCGCGCAACACGCTGATGAGCTGCACCACGGCTCCCGTCTTTGACTATGAAGGCAACCTGGCGGCCGCGCTCGACGTATCGTCCTGCCGCTCCGACCTCACGGAAGGCTTCGTCCAGCTTATCTCGGTCGCGGTGGGCGATGCCGCGCGCCGTATCGAGGCCGAGAATTTCCGTATGGTTTGTTCCAATGCCCGCATCCTGCTTGCGCCGGTTGCCGAGCGCAGCGCCGGCGCGCTGATCGCCGTCGACGCCGACGACCTTGTGATCGGCGCGACAC
>NZ_RZSA01000871.1:0-2828 GCF_003998075.1 Mesorhizobium sp. M2A.F.Ca.ET.037.01.1.1
GCCTTGCGACAGCGCTGTTCGCGCTGGCCGCCGGCGGTATCGCCGCCTGGTTCGTGGTCGCGCATATCATGACGCTGCCGTCGCATTTCATGCCGGAGGTGGCGGTGGCGACGATCCTGGTCTCGCTGACGGTCACCGTCGGCATCGGCCTTGCCGGCACCTGGCGGGTGCTCGGCCATAAGGCGGCGCCGGTGCTGCGCAACCTCTAACCGAGCGCGGCTCCAAGTCCCGGCCCGATTAAATCTCTGTAAGAATGCCCGCCGGAAGGCCCAAAAACCGGCCTTTCGCACTCTCACAAAGCGTTACGACCCGTTACCGTCTTGTTCTTGACGTCAAGAACCATCATATTTCGCAACAGGCATGCTGGAGTCCCGCCAGCGGCGCCTGGTCCAGGGATCAATCCAAGCGGACCTGTCACCGGACGGGGCAGAAGCAACAGAGGATTTCCAATGGCTGATCCCATTCGCAACTACCAGACGGGCGCCGCCTCCGGCGCGCGCGTCGATATCGATCAGGGCCTGCGCGCCTATATGATCAAAGTCTACAACCTCATGGGGCTTGGCCTGCTCATTACCGGCCTTGCCGCCTGGGGCGCCTTCCACCTCGCCGTCACCGGCGACGGCCAACTGACCGGTTTCGGCCAGCTCATTTACGCCAGCGCGTTCCGCTGGGTCGTCATCCTGGCGCCGCTCGCCGCCGTGATGTTCCTGTCGTTTCGCATCCAGTCGATGAGCGTGGCGGCGGCGCAGACCACGTTCTGGGTCTATGCCGGCCTTGTCGGCCTGTCGCTGTCGACGATCTTCCTCGTCTACACCGGCACCAGCATCACCCAGACCTTCTTCGCCACGGCCGCGGCCTTCGGCGGTCTGTCGCTCTACGGCTACACGACCAGGCGTGACCTGTCGGCGTTCGGCTCGTTCCTGATCATGGGCGTGATCGGCCTGCTGATCGCGATGCTGATCAACATCTTCCTGCAGTCGTCGGCGCTCGCCTTCGCCATCTCGGCGATCGGCGTGCTGGTCTTCGCCGGCCTCACCGCCTACGACACGCAGCGGATCAAGGAGATGTATTTCGAGGGTGACGTCGCCGACGTCGCCGGCCGCAAGGCGATCATGGGCGCCCTGCAGCTCTATCTCGACTTCATCAACCTGTTCATGTTCCTGCTGCAGTTCATGGGCGACCGCCGCTAAGGACGGTTACCCGGTCTCACTGGACCATAGAGTTGCGAAAGGGCGGCCCAACGGCCGCCCTTTCCTTTTTTGCATGCCTTTGCTGTTATCGAGGCAGGAGAACAAACTGCATAGATTATGAGCAATATTGCGATCAGGGCTGCAACTGCGGCCGACCTTGACCGGATCACTGAAATCTACGCCGATGCGGTCGTCCACGGCACGGCGAGCTACGAGCTGGAGCCGCCCACCCGCGCTGAAATGGGCAACCGATTCGACACTCTGGCGGCGGGCGGCTTCCCCTATCTGGTGGCGGAAAAGGGCGGCGCCGTGCTCGGCTACGCCTATGCCGGACCGTTCCGGCCGCGCCCCGCCTACCGATTCGTCATCGAGGATTCGGTCTATGTCGCGCCCGAGGCCAAGGGGCAGGGCGTCGGCTCGCTGCTGATGCGGGCGTTGATCGAAACGGCGCGCGCGGCGGGCTTCCGCCAGATCATCGCGGTCATCGGCGACGGCCATGCCGACAGCGCCTCGGTACGGCTGCACGAGAAGCTCGGCTTCCACCATTCCGGGCGGTTGGAAGGATCAGGCTACAAGCACGGGCGCTGGCTGGACACGGTGTTCATGCAGCTGTCGCTGAATGGCGGCGCAGAGCTGCCACCGGATCCTGATTCGCTGCCGGAGCGGCGGTTTCGGGAATTGAGAGGAATTGAGGAACTGAAGAATTGAGGAATTGAAGAAAGACGGCTGCGAACTGGCGCGTCAGGCGCCCTTTTCCTCAGTTCTTCAATTCTTCAGTTCCTCAATTCCTCTTTTTTCCCCTAAGCCTCGACGACCTTCAGCTTGGCATCGAAGACCCCAAGCACGCGGCCGAGTTCCTGGCCGCGCTTGAGGATGCGGCCTCCTGCCGCGATGACGGCGAAGGCGCCTTGGCGGCGCGCCAGCTTGGGGTCCTTGACGATCTGGAACAGCGGCACTTCGCTGGCCCGGCGGAAGACGGAAAAGACAGCGCGATCAGTGAGATGATCTATAGCATAGTCGCGCCATTCATTGGCCGCCACCATGCGCCCGTAGAGCCTCAGGATCTGATCAAGCTCGCGCCGGTCGAATCGCACCGGCTGGTCGAGGCGTGCGCTGCGCGCGTCGTGCAACGGGATCAATATTCCGGATGCTTCCCCATCCTCCGTCCCGCCGCTGTGATCGGTCATGCCTCGATCCTTCGATTGAATCATGCGCCGGCCAAGGTTCGCGCTTTCAGGATCGAATTGCAAGGGCCAGCCACGCATGCGCACGGTCGCGCGCTTTCCCAATCGTCCAGTCACGTTTGCGAAACATGTGTTGGAATTGGTGATCCTCTGCCACAATCTCGCCACAAATAATCCGCGCTCATGCCCCAATCTCCGACGAGTTTACCGGCGTTGCCTGAGACGGTTCGGTCCGGCACCGGCTCGTAAACCCCAAGCCCCCCGCCCACGGGTCAGCGTCGGATCGAACCAACCTCGGTTTTTCCTTGGAAAAATCAGGTGCGACGATCCCAAAACCTGAATGACCGGCGTCAGAAGCAAGCTGACGCCGGTTTTTTAATTTTCCTTCTCCCCTTGTGGGAGAAGGTGCCCGAGCGAAGCTCGGTCGGATGAGGGGTGTTGGAAGGAATGAGGC
>NZ_RZSA01000872.1:0-2825 GCF_003998075.1 Mesorhizobium sp. M2A.F.Ca.ET.037.01.1.1
TAATTATAGATCGTGCCGATCGAGACCTCGGCTTGTGCGGCGATCGCCTCGATCTTGGCGCCTTCATAGCCGGCCTCGCGAAACAGCGCGGTGGCCGCATCGATGATGCGGCGGTGCCTGTCCGCCTTCTGCCGTTCGCGCAATCCGCTCATATCGGCCTCTTTGCCACAAAATCATAATTGACTCAATTTTAGAATTGGTTCAACTTTTCTTCCAACAAGCCAGCAAGGCAGGGAGAACACTCGATGACCGTCAACGCCCGCAATCCGCTTTCCACCCTCAAGTCCCATCTCGCAGCCGCTTGCGCGGTCGCCGCGCTGCTTCTTGCAGCCGGTGGCGCTGAGGCCGCCGATCTCAATGCGCTGATCTGGTGCGACCATTCCGATCCGGCGCTGCTCGAGCCCTTCGAGAAGGCAAACGACGTCAAGGTCAACGTAAAGGAGTTCGAAGGCACCGGAGCGGGGCTGGCCATCGTCGACCAGTCGCAACCCGGCGACTGGGACGTGATGGTGATCGATTCCATCGACGTGCCGCGCGGCGTCGAAAAAGGCCTGTTCGAGCCGCTGCCCGAGGATAAATTGCCCTTCGCCGACCTCTTCCCGGAAGTGAAGATGGACAAGTCGACCATCGTCGACGGCAAGCGCTACGGCATCACCGAAAAGTTCGGCTACAACACGATCGGCTTCAACAAGACCAAGGTCGACCCGGCCGACATGCAGTCGCTGGCCTCGCTCACCAGCGACAAATACAAGGGCAAGGTCGCGATCTACGATTACTACCTGCCGGTGATCGGCATGGCGGCTTTGGCGATCGGCAAGAAGACCGCCGATCTCACCGAGGCCGACCTGCCAGCGCTGAAGGCCGAGCTCCTCAAGATGAAGGCCAATGCCAAGCTGGTCGGCGAGGTCACCGCCAGCCAGACCGCATTGGCCACCGGCGAGGTGGACGTTCTTGTCGGCGGCGGCGAGTGGGTCACGGCCGGCCTTGCCAAGGAAAATCCGGCGCTCGACTTCTCGATCCCGAAGGAAGGTGCTGTGCTCTGGTCGCAGTCGCTCGCCATGTTCAAGGATTCCAAGAACAAGGACATGGCGCTGAAATTCATCCAGTACATCATGAGCCCTGAGGGCCAGGCGCGGCTTGCCACCTCGTCCTGCTACTGGGGCATGCCGGCGAACACCAAGGCGGCGCTGACCGACGAGCAGAAGAAGATCCTGCGCTTCGACGAGCAACCTGGCTTCCTCGCCCGCGCCCAGGCCTATCCGGCGCCGAACGCCGACCTCGACAAGAAGATGCAGGACATGTGGACCGAGATGCTGCAGGCGCAGTAAATCGGCCGATGAGTGTTTCTGGAAGCAACTCGCGTGCCCTGCCCTGGGCGCTGGTCACGCCGGCGCTGGCGTGGACGCTGCTGTTCTTCGTGCTGCCCTTCATCGCCATGGGGTTTTCCAGCCTCACCGCGCATGAAGGCGGCGGCTTCACCTTGGCCAATTACAGCCAGTTCTTCACCGATCCGTCCTATTGGCGGTCGATGGTGAACTCACTGGAGGTCACGGCTATCGTCACCGTGATCTCGATCCTGCTCGCCTATCCCTTCGCCTGGATCCTCGCCGAAATGGTCCCGCAACGCTGGCAACGGCTGGCGCTGATGCTTGCCGTGCTGCCGTTCTGGACCTCCTATGTCGTGCGCTCCTATTCCTGGCTGCTGGTGCTGGCGCAGAACGGCGTCATCAACCGGGCGCTGACCGGCATGGGCCTCATCGCCGAGCCGCTGCAGCTCGCCAACACGCGTTTCGCCACCGTCACCGGCTTCGTGCATTTCTTCGTCATGCTGTTGACGCTGACGATCTTCGCCAATCTGAAGCAGCTCAGCCCGAGCTACCGCAGGGCGGCCGCCGATCTCGGCGCCGGGCCGGTGCGGACCTTCCTGCATGTCGTGCTGCCGCTGACCCTGCCCGGCATCATGGTCGGCGCCTTCCTTACCTTCGTGCTCTGCATCGGCGACTACATCACGCCGCAGATTCTTGGCGGCAACAACGAGCTGGTCATGCCGCAGCTGGTCATGATGCAGATCGGCCGGCGCGGCGATTTCCCGCTGGCCTCCGCGCTGTCGATCATCCTGATGGCTGTCGTCACCATCGCCTATCTCGCCTGCGCGCGCTGGCTGAAGATCGAGCGGGCCTGACGATGCGCGCCGCCGTCCGCTTCGCCGCCTGGCTCTACGCCGTCGCCGTCTATGGCTTCATCTTCCTGCCGGTGGTGGTGCTGGTGCTGTTCTCGCTGCAGGCCACCTCCTTCCCTATACCGCCTTTCACCGGCCCGTCGCTGCGCTGGTACCAGGCGGTGCTTTCAGACGCGAGGCTCACCTCAGCGCTGGTCAATTCACTGCTGGTGGCGGTGCTGTCCTCGCTCGCATCGGTCACGCTCGGATTTCTGTCCGCCTGGGGTTTCGCGCGCTTCGTCCTGCCGGGCTCGGCCTTGCTGCGCGGGCTGATCACGCTGCCGCTCACCGTCAGCTATCTCATCATCGGCATGGGCCTGCTGGTGCTGTTCAACTGGGCCGGTGTGCCGAAATCGCTGCTTGCGGCCGGCATCGGCCATGTGGTGATCAACCTGCCGCTCTGCTTCGCCATCATCTACAGCCAGATGGGCGACCACCAGATCAACATCGAGCGCGCCGCGCGCGACCTCGGCGCCGCCGAATGGAAGGTGCTGCTCCTGATCACCGTGCCGGTGATGGCGCCGGCGATCTTCGCCGGCTTCTTCCTGTCGATGACATTTTCCTGGGACGAGTTCGTCATCTCCTTCCTGCTCACCCGCTTCGAGAC
>NZ_RZSA01000873.1:0-2811 GCF_003998075.1 Mesorhizobium sp. M2A.F.Ca.ET.037.01.1.1
CGGCCACCTGCCCCGTTTCAGCCTGGACGATGTGCTTTCGGTGCTCGACGGCAACCGCCTCGCCGGCGGCTATGCGCTGCTCAGCGGTTCCTTTCTCACCGACGATCTTACGCGCGACTATGGCGCGCTCTTCGACTGGGCCGAAGCGAACCGCATCGCCGTCGCGCTCGACACGGGATGGCCGATCGACGGCTGGACCGAGGCGAATTGCGCGGCGGCGCGCGGCTGGCTGTCGCGCTGCGAACTGGCGCTCTTCAACGAGGTCGAGACGACGACATTGGCCGGCCTGGCAAACCCGGCGGAAGCGGCCCGCAAGATCCGCGACGGCATGAAGGCAGGGGCGACCGTCGTGGTCAAACGCGGACCGGACGGCGCGATCGCCATCGGCCCCGACGGCGAGGTCATCGAAGTGCCGGCACCGCGCGTCGCTGTCGTCGACACGATCGGCGCCGGCGACGTCTTCAACGCCGCCTTCCTGGCCGCCCTGGCACAGGGACGCTCCCTTGAAAAGTGCCTGTCCGCCGCCATCCGGGTGGCTTCGCGCGCCATCTCAACCTTGCCCCGCGACTATGGCGGGCCGACCCAATTCGAGGATGCCGTCCATGAGCGCGCTTGAGATCAGCGACGTCCGCAAGAGTTACGGCAGCGTCGAGACGCTGAAAGGCATCGACATCGCGCTCGAAAACGGCGAGTTCTTGGTGTTGCTCGGGTCGTCCGGCTGCGGCAAGTCCACTTTGCTCAACATCATCGCCGGTCTTGCCGAAGCAACCAGCGGCGACGTGCTGATCGGCGGCCGTTCAGTGCTTGGCGTGCATCCGAAGAACCGCGACATCGCCATGGTCTTCCAGTCCTACGCGCTCTATCCGAACCTGACGGTGAGCCGCAACATCGGCTTCGGCCTGGAGATGCGCAAGGTTCCCGCCACCGAGCGCGACAAGGCGGTGCGCGAAACCGCGAAGCTCCTGCAGATCGAGACCCTGCTCGACCGCAAGCCCGGCCAGTTGTCCGGCGGGCAGCGCCAGCGCGTCGCCATCGGCAGGGCGCTGGTGCGCAAGCCGCAGGTCTTCCTGTTCGACGAGCCGCTCTCCAATCTGGACGCCAAGCTGCGCCTGGAAATGCGCACCGAGCTGAAGCGTCTGCATGAGATGCTCAAGACCACCGTCGTGTACGTCACCCATGACCAGATCGAGGCGATGACGCTGGCGACGCGGATTGCGGTCATGCGCGACGGCCGCATCGAACAGCTGGGCCCCCCGGAAGAAATCTACAACGAGCCGGCGACGGTCTATGTCGCCGGCTTCGTCGGCGCGCCGGCGATGAACATGCTGGAAGCGACGCTCGAGGACGGCAAGCTCGTCATCGTCGGCACGGATGCGCGGCTGGCGCTGCCGGCACGCTATGCGGGAGCGGTCCGCAACGGTGCTTCGGTTGTCGTCGGCATCAGGCCCGAAGCGCTCGGCCTCGGGCCAGGCAGCAGCGCCGACTTGTCGCTTCCGGTCGAGATCGAGGTCGTCGAACTGACCGGGCCTGAGCAAGTCACCACCGCCGGGGTCGGGTCGCAGAAATTGACGGCAACCCTGCCGCCGCAAGCTCGCCTTGCCAAAGGTCAGCCATGCGCTTTTGTGTTCGACCCGGACGCGCTGCGCCTGTTCGACCCGGCGACGGGACAGGCGTTCTGAGGGGCGGCGTTTCCGCGCGGGAGACAACCATCTTGACGCTACGGGCGTGGAGACGTCGTCATGCTGTGCATATTGGGCAATGGGGGATTACATGAAAAAAACCTATGAGAAGCCGACACTGCGCAAGCGTCAGAGACTGTCTGGCGTCACGGCAGCGTGCACGCCTTCTACTTGCGTGGACTGACCGCTTAAAGCGCGTCGCGATCCTTTGGATTCGCTCCATGCGCTTTAGGCCTTTTGGTTTTACGCATGTCTTTATCCCGAAACCGGTTCCCACTTCGGGAGACATGCTTTAAGCGAAAGGTGCGA
This sequence comes from Mesorhizobium sp. M2A.F.Ca.ET.037.01.1.1, assembly GCF_003998075.1. NCBI lineage: Bacteria > Pseudomonadati > Pseudomonadota > Alphaproteobacteria > Hyphomicrobiales > Phyllobacteriaceae > Mesorhizobium > Mesorhizobium sp. M2A.F.Ca.ET.037.01.1.1. The sequence continues at coordinate 1,989 of NZ_RZSA01000873.1, forward strand.
GCTGATACGAGCAGTGGAGCGGTTCGCCGTTTTCGTAAAACGGTGAACCGCTGAGCCGCTAAGGACCGCGCCTTCAATCGATGTCGAACGAGACGCCCTGCGCGAGCGGCAGCGCCTTGGAAAAATTCACCGTGTTGGTGGCGCGACGCATATAGGCCTTCCAGGCGTCCGAGCCGCTCTCGCGGCCGCCGCCGGTCTCCTTCTCGCCGCCGAAAGCCCCGCCGATCTCGGCGCCCGAGGTGCCGATATTGACGTTGGCGATGCCGCAGTCCGAGCCGTCGACGCCGAGGAAGCGCTCCGATTCCTGCAGGTCGCGGGTGAAGATCGACGACGACAGGCCGGCGCCCACGGCATTGTGCAATTCGAGCGCTTCGTCGAAATCGGAATATTTCATCACGTAGAGGATCGGGGCGAAGGTCTCTTCCGTCACCGGCGAGACTTGGCTGGGCATCTCGACCAGCGCCGGATGCACGTAATAGGCGTCCGGATGACCGTTTTCGACGCGCGCGCCGCCCGTCACCTTGCCGCCATGCGCCTCGGCCTCCTTGAGCGCCTTCTGCATGTTGTCGAAGGCCGCTTTGTCGATCAGCGGACCGACCAGCGCCTTGCCTTCCAGCGGATTGCCGACCGAGACGCTCTGATAGGCCTTCTTCAGCCGCGGCAGCAGCGCGTCATAGACGCTGTCATGCACGAACAGGCGTCTCAGTGTCGTGCAGCGCTGGCCAGCGGTGCCCATGGCGCCGAAGGCGATCGCGCGCAGCGCCATGTCGAGATCGGCGGTGGGCGGCCCGCTGCCTGCATTTTTGCCGCCAAGCCCGTGCCC
>NZ_RZSA01000874.1:0-2805 GCF_003998075.1 Mesorhizobium sp. M2A.F.Ca.ET.037.01.1.1
GCCCGACATAGACCGGGATGTGGACGCGATCCGGCCCGATGCCTTCCTGGTAGCGCTGGGAGAACTGCAGAAGCTGCGTGCCTTCGCTGGGCTCGGTGACCTGGCCGCCGCCATCATCAGTGATGTCGCCGCCGGTGACGAGGCCGAGCGGCGTGCCGATGCGGGTGCCGGCCGAATGCAGGCCGGTGGAGACGCCGTCGATCTCGGCCGGCCACTTCTTGTCGGCAACGGCGTTCAGGGCCGCGACATTGCGAAGAAGTGCTGCATCGGTCTTGCCTTCCTGCAGGCAATTGGGGCTGAGGCCGCTTGCCATGCGGCAGGCATGGATATCGGCGACGAAGAGGAAGGTGGCGTCGATCGGCTGGATGCGCTTTCCGGTCTGGCCGAAGGCCACGCGAGGAAGGGCGCAGGCGGCAGCGAAGAGTCCCGTCCGGGTGATGAGCAGACGGCGCGAGATGGTTGCTGGCGAGGGACGTTTCATCGTTACCCGATTAAACATTCTCGACCCGCCTCGTCCAGTTCAATGCCCAGCCGGGGAGACTATCCATGCCAAGGCATGAAAGCTCCTGGGTCGACAGAACAACGGCGGTCTGTCATTGCTCTGCTACATGCACCCAGGGGAGGAAGGCATGAAGAGCCTTACAACCGGCATGGTGCTCGCCATGCTCGCCTTCGCCGGCGGCGCGCAGGCCGCAGACTGCGTCGACGCCAAATCCGCAAAAGCCGGCTTCGTGCTCGAAAAACCCGGCATTAGCAGCGAGTTCCGGCCGGCGCCCGGCGGCATGGTCGCGGTCGCCAACAAATATCAATCGGATTTGCCGCAGACGCAGTATCTCTATGCCGGGCTGATCGAGGTGTTCCGCGACAGCGATACCGGGCGGCTGTCGATGATCCCGCTCGGCGACCTGAAGAAGCTGTTCCCGCTGAAGGCGGGCGCCAAGAGCAAGACCGAATTCGTGCGGCTGTCTTCGAAAAAGGCGCCGCAGGGCACCGAGACGCTGGCGCTCAACGTCAAAGGCAAGGACACCTACAGGCTCGGCGACTGCAAGTATAATGTGCTCGTGGTCGGCGAAACGATCACCGGCAGCACGGGCAACGTCATCGATACCTTCACCGCGCTCTATTCACCGGACCTGCAGGCGGTGCTGGCGCGGCGGTATGATGAGGGGACGAGCGCGCAGAGCGAGGTGGGGTTCGAGAGGATCGAGCCGCTGAAGGAATAGTGGCAGTCGTTCTTGAATTTTCGAGCGAAGGCGATCCCCCCTTTTGTCCTGCCGGCGTCTATCGCAACAGGATTCTGCGGCAGTCACTCGGCTGACAGGACGCCGGCTATTGGCTTGGCGACAAAGGCCGGGTCTTCCCAATGCGGGTTGTGGCCGCAGTCCCGCGCCCAGACCAGACGCGATCCGGCAATTGCCTGGACCAGCGCCCGCTGGTGCGCTTCGCCGAAAAGCGGATCGCGCCCGCCGGCGATGATCAGCGTCGGGACCCGCACGGCCGCGCCGCGGTGGTCAGATCGGTGCGGCGGATCTCTTCGAGAATGGCGCGCCAGCGCGCCGCCGGAATCGCGGAGGCGTCCTGCGCGAGACCGGCGAGAAATGCCTGCGGCACGCCCGGCTGGCAGGCATGCCACCAGTCATAGAACGGATCGGACGGCGAGATCGGGTCGCGCAGGGCCGCCACGCCGTCGATCAGTTGGTGATGCGATCCGAAATCGGGCTTCAGCGTGCTGGCCAGGATGACCAGCCCTCCGATCACGTTCAGATATTGTGCGGCCAGCGCGATCGACACCATGCCGCCAAGCGAGTGTCCGACGACAACCGATCGGTCCAGCCGCAAGCGCCGGATCAGCCCGGCAATGTCGTCAGCGAAATCGGCGACGCTGCACCCCTCGCCCGCATTTGAGGCACCGTGGCCACGCAGAGCCGGCATGATCAGCCGGCGCCCGGAAAGATGCGGGGCCAGCAGCGCAGGCGGCGTTCGCCGTTCTGGAGCGCGAAGGCATCGCTGGCGCGACGCTGGAAAAGGTCGCGGCCCAGGCCGGCGCCTCGAAGGGCATCGTGCTGCACTATTTCCGCAACAAGCAGGAGCTGTTCGAGCACGCCATGCGCGAGGCCAACGCCGTGCTCTGTCACGCCGTCGTCGCCAGACTGCAGCGGGCGCGGTCTCCGATGGAACGGCTGGACGCCGTGATCGAGGGCAATTTCGAGGAGCACCTGTTCCTGCCGCCACTCTGCCATGCCTGGCTGTCGCTCTGCGCCGAGGTGCCGCGCGACGAGAAGCTGGCACGCATCCAGAAGGTGATCCACGCGCGGATGCGCTCGAACCTGTTGTCCGGTCCGCGCGGTCTCGCTTCGCCGCAACTGGCCGAGGAGATCGTGCTCGGCGTCACCGCCTTGATCGACGGGCTGTGGCTCAGGCTCGGCCTGCAGCCGGGCAGCGTCACGCGCGAACAGGCGGTGCGCCAGGTCAAGGACTTCGTCGCGGGGCGACTGGCGCTACGACAGCCAGCGCCCGTTGGCCTGGCCTCGGCTGGATAAAGTTCAGACCGAGCGACAGGCCGCCGGGTGGATGTCGGCTATATGGCGGGGCGAGGTTGACGGCTCAATGGGTGGTCCCAGTCCTTGAACCCAAGCCTTCCCACCTCGTCGAGGATCTGCTCGCGAATCCAGCGATGCGGCGGCTCATCATCGCGACGGGCGTGCCAGTACATTCTGACTGCCGCCGACGGTATCGGGATCGGCGTCCGATAGATGCCGATCGGCAGGGATTTTGCCGCCGCCACCGCGAACTGCGTCGGGACGG
>NZ_RZSA01000875.1:0-2804 GCF_003998075.1 Mesorhizobium sp. M2A.F.Ca.ET.037.01.1.1
ACCTTCGTCGGCGTTAATATCTTCTTGGAGAACATGGTGTTCGGCGCGGTGCTGATCGCCGCCGTCGCCATCACCATCGACCGCAGCAAGATAGCAGTCATAAAGTGACGTACCGATCCGCACCGCCTCCCAAGCAAGCGCGGACGGAAAGGGACCGCATCGGCGGTGAGCCGGTGCGGTCCGGGCTGAATTTACTGCATCGTGTCCAAGCCGATCAGCTCGATCCTGTAGCCGTCCGGATCCTCGACGAAGGCGATGTGGGTGGTGCCGTGCTGCATCGGTCCGGGCTTGCGCGGGATCTTGGCGCCGCGCTTTTCCAGTTCGGCGCAAACGGCGTAGATGTCGTTGACGCCGAGCGCCAGATGACCGAAGCCGGTGCCGATCTCATAGGGTTCCTCGCGGCCCCAGTTCAGCGTCAGCTCTACGACCGCTTCCTTGTCCTCCGGCCCGTAGCCGAGAAAGGCATTGGTGAACTTGCCGCCGGGATAATCCTCGCGGCGCAGCAAGGTCATGCCGAGCACTTCGGTGTAGAAGGCGATCGACTTGTCGAGGTCGAGCACCCTGATCATGGTGTGCATATAGCGAAAGCCGGGGGCGTCGCTCATTGGGAAAGTCCTCCGAATTCAGTGATTTGCCGGTCTGATCATCCACATCAAACGGCTTCGGGAAGCATGGCGTCGCTTGATGTTCTAAATCAGGGTTGTATGATAACACGACAAGATTGGTGGTTGTCCAGTCGTTTTCCGGAAGGGTCCAGGTTCAGTTCATGAATGCCGTGCCGCCCAATTCCGCATCGCTGATCGCCGCCCTCACCGGCGTGCTGTCGGATGGCGGGCTACTGACCGAGGCAGAGGACCTTGTCCGCTACAGCCGCGACTGGTCGGGCGACCATTTCGGCCGCCCGCTGGCGGTGGCGCGGCCCAGCTCGGTGGAAGAGATGTCGGCGTTGATGAGGCACTGCCATGCCGAGAGGATCCCCGTCGTGCCGCAGGGCGGGCTGACCGGCCTTGTCGGAGCGGCGGTGGCGGCTGACGGCAACGAGGTCGTCGTCTCGTTGGAGCGCATGAACAGGATCCGCTCGATCAGTCCGATCGACTTCGCCATGGTGGTCGAGGCCGGCTGCATCCTCGAGGATGCCAAGCGCGCTGCCGAGGAGAGCGACTGCATCCTGCCGATCACCTTCGGCGCGCAGGGCAGCTGCCGCATCGGCGGTAATGTCGCCACCAATGCCGGCGGCTTCAACGTGCTGCGTTACGGCATGACGCGTGACCTTGTGCTCGGCCTCGAAGTTGTGCTGGCCGACGGCCGGATCTGGAACGGACTGAAGGTGCTGCGCAAGGACAATCGCGGCTATGATCTGAAGCAGGTCTTCATCGGTTCGGAAGGCACGCTCGGCATCGTCACCGCCGCGGCGCTGAAGCTCTTCCCCAGGCCGACGCAGATCGAAACGGCGCTCGTCGGCCTGCGTTCGGTCGAGGACGCGATGGCGCTCTATGCGCGGGCGCGGCGCGGCTGCAGCGACCTGCTCACCGCCTTCGAGCTGATCCTGCGCGGCGGCATCGAGATCACCATGCGCGAGGGCAAGGATTTCCACGAGCCGCTCGGCAAGCCTTACCCCGCCTATGTGCTGATCGAGGTTTCGTCCGGAGGACTGATCGACCTCAAGGATATGCTGTTGAGTTTTCTCGCGGGCGTCGAGGATCTCGTCGAGGACGGCATCGTGGCATCGACCCGGGCGCAGGGCGAGCGCCTGTGGCTCTACCGCGAGATCATGGTCGAGCGGCAGGGGCGCGGCGGCCGCTATCTGCGCACCGACGTCTCCGTGCCGATCTCGAAGCTTGCCGATTTCGTCACCGATGCACTGTTCGAATTGGGGCGGGCGAGACCCGACGCGCTGCCCGTCACCTACGGCCATGTCGGCGACGGCAACATCCATCTCAACGTCGTGCCGCCGGAGGGCATGGCGGCCGAGGCGATCGAGCATCTGTTCGAGGAGGCGGAAGCGGAGATTTTCGCCGTCGTCGACCGCTATGGCGGCTCGATCAGCGCCGAGCACGGCATCGGCCGGGTCAAGCAGCGGGCCTTCCTCGACCGCGTCGATCCGGTGGCGCTCGATCTTGCGGCAGGCATCAAGGATGCGATTGATCCGCGCCATATATTGAGCAACGGCCGCATTCTGGCGTCCGCATCCGCGCTCGACTATAGGTGAGCGATGACGCTGAAGCTCGACAAGGTCAATCGCGGTCCGCACCTCTCCACGCTCGTGGCGAGTTCCATCTCGCGCGAGATCGCGCAGGGGCGGCTGAAGCCCGGCGATCAGCTTCCGACCGAACAGGCGCTGGCGACCACGTTCGGGGTCAGCCGCAACGTGGTGCGCGAAGCGATCGCAAGGCTGCGCTCCGAAGGCCGCATCTGGTCGCAGCAGGGCAGGGGCGCCTTCGTTGCCGACGCTACCAACGCGACGGTGCTGACGATCGACTATGAAACCTTGCAGCGGGCGGATTCCTTCCGCAACCTGTTCGAACTGCGCGGCATGCTGGAAGTGCAGATCGCCGCACTGGCCGCGACCCGCCGCTCCGATGCCGATATCGTGGCGATGGAACAGGCACTCGACGGGATGCGCACGGCTCCCTATGGCAGCGTCGCCTGGCTGAAGAACGACCTCGGTTTCCACCGCGCCGTCGCCGAGGCGACCCAGAACCCCTATATGGGCCAGTTCCTCGTCTTCGTCTCGGAACGGGTGCGCGAGAGCATCCTGGCCGCCGGCAACCAGCAGAAATCCGACGACATGGCGCGCACGACAC
>NZ_RZSA01000876.1:0-2802 GCF_003998075.1 Mesorhizobium sp. M2A.F.Ca.ET.037.01.1.1
GCTTCAGATCGAACATCAGGTGCGGCCCTTGGCTCGAATGCGGGAAACCGCATTGTCGAAGCACGCGGCAAACGCCTGAGTTTGGGGCACTGAGCGATGGTTGACAAGGGAGGCCCAACCGGCGCCCTGCAAAGCTGTTATGCGGCGAGCGAAGCTTATGCTGCGCTCTGGAATTGGCTTATTTGCTAGCTCATGGCCGTCTGCACCAGGCGGCCTTCCCGGAGTAAAAACTTTGCAGACTCGAACGCTTGGGTTCGTTGGGCTCGGCCGCATGGGCGCGCCTATGGTAAGACGGCTTGCTGAAGCGGGCCACCATGTCATCGTCCATGACCGCAGGCCGGATGCCGCCACGGACCTGCCGGGCAATTCTATAAGCGTGGCCGCCACGGCCGCCGCCGTCGCCGACGAGGCCGAGGTGGTGTTCTGCAGCCTGCCGACGCCGCCGATCGTCAAGGAGGTCGTGCTCGGCGCCGATGGCTTGACATCGGGCGCGAAAGCCAAAGTGGTGATCGACCTGTCAACGACCGGGCCCAGCATGGCCAAGACCATCGCGGCGGAGCTGGCCGGCCGCGGCATCGCCTGGGTCGACGCGCCGGTTTCTGGCGGCATCGCCGGAGCCAGCAGCGGCTCGCTCGCGGTAATGGTCTCTTGCAAGAAGTCGGTGTTCGATGAGATCGACCCGGTGCTGGCCAATTTCGGCAAGCGGTTCTACTGTGGCGAAAACGCCGGCACCGCCCAGGTCGCCAAGCTCGGCAATAACATGATCGCGGCGGCCGTCATCCTGCTCTCGGCCGAGGCGCTGGCGATGGGTGTGAAATCCGGGCTGGACCCGCGCATCATGTGCGACATTATCAATGCCTCGAGCGGCCGCAACAGCGCCACCCAGGACAAGTTTCCCCGCGCTGTGCTGCCGGGAACGTTCGATTTCGGCTTCGCCACCGCCCTCTCCTACAAAGACGTCCGCATGTGCGTCGACGAGGCGGAGAATCTCGGCGTGCCGATGGTCGCGGGCTCGCTGGTAAGACAGATGCTCGCCGCCACGAATGCCCGTTTCGGACCGGACTCGGACTTCACTTCGATGGTACGCATCGTCGAAGAATGGGCGGGAATAGAAATCCGCGCCTGAAGGTGGGAACCGCGGAGGACTTGGGAAATGGCAAGCTTCACGAAGCAATTGGCCGACACGCTGGCCGGCCTGCCCTTGGAAGTGTTCAGTCCTGCCGTCACCGCCAAGGCAAAGCTTTGTCTGCTCGATTTCCTCGGCTGCGCCTTCGAGGCGTCCGCGCTCGATCCGAGCCAGCAAGCGCTGGCCGCGGTGACGCCGGCGCGCGGCGGCCACATCATTGGCGAAAGTCGGCAGGCCACACCGGCGGACGCGGCCTTCGTCAATGCGGTCAAGGGGCATGGGCTGGTCCGCGAGGACATGCACGCCGGATCCGTATGCCATCACGGCGTCGTCGTCTGGCCGCTGCTGCTGGCGCTCGCCGAAACGAAGACGGTTTCGGGGATCGACCTGCTGCGGGCGGCAATCGTCGCCTATGAGGTCGGCGGGCGGCTGGGCCGGATGCTCATCGACCGCGAGCTTTCGGGACTGTTCAGGCCGACGGGGCTGGTGGCTCCGATCGGCGCGGGATGTGGCGCCGCGCGGTTCATCGGCCTCGACAAGGAACAGACCGCGGCCGCGATCGCCTTTGCCGCCAACACGTCGTCCGGCCTCAACCAGTGGCCGAAGAGCGGCGGATCGGACATGTTCTTTCATCCGGGCTTTGCCGCGCGCAACGCCTGGATGGCGGTCCAGCTTGCGGCCGCCGGTGCCTATGGCAGCCCGGACGTGCTTGAGGGAAAATCCGGTTACTTCGCCGCCTTCGCACGCCGGCCGATGCGGGGGCCGGTGCAGCTCTTCCCCGACGGCGAGGCCGATATCCTGGCCGTCTACCACAAGGCGGCGCCTGCCTGTAATTTCGCCCAGACGGCCTGCCAGACCGCGCTCAAGCTCGTCGAGATGATCGGTCCCGGCGCAGCCCCCGTCGAGCGGATCCACATCCGTGTCCCCGCCGCCGCGGCGGCCTATCCGGGTTGTGACAACACCGGCCCCTTCGAGCGTTCACTCCAGGCCAAGATGAGCATTCCTTATGGCGTTGCAGCGGTGTTCGCCAGCGGCCGTCTCTCGGAAGACAACTACAGGGACCTGCGGGATAAGGAGACGCTGCGGCTGATCGATGCCAGCGACCTCTCGGCTAGCGACGAACTGACGGCACAGTTTCCGGCCAAGCAGGGCGCCAGCATCGATGTCGTGCTCGGGGACGGGCGGCAGCTGTCGATGGGGCTTCCGGATGTGATCCCGGCGACCGAAGCCGAAATCCGCGAGCGCTTCAGATCGGCCGCCGCGCCGATCGTGGGCGGCGAGGCCGCAAGGTCGATCGAGGACTTCATCGACCGGCTGGAGTCCAAGAAGGATGCCGGCCGGCTGATGCCGCTCTGCGCCACCAAGGAAAAGGCCAGGCCGCGAAGAGCGGCTTGAGCGGGAAGGCGCATGGAGGACGCTGAATGACAGTTCGGCGAAAGACAGCTTTCGTCACCGGCGCCGCGAGCGGCATCGGCAGAGCCATCGCGACAAGCCTCCAGGCCGACGGCACGCGCATCGTGCTTGCCGACCGGCAGGCCGAGGCGCTTCAGGCGTTGTCAAACCAACTGGGCGGCGAGGTCTTTGCGCTCCCGCTGGACATCACCGACGCGTCGGCCGTCGACGCTTGCCTGGAACAGGTGCCGGCGGAATTCCGCGACATCGACATACTGGTCAAT
>NZ_RZSA01000877.1:0-2793 GCF_003998075.1 Mesorhizobium sp. M2A.F.Ca.ET.037.01.1.1
TGGCACGATGTCCCAGCCGAAGGCCGCAAAATCCACCGACGCGGCCAGGGCCGCGAAATCCATCGAGGCGAACGCGCCGGCAAGATCAACCGAGAAGGCAGCACCGCCCCGCGCTTCCGACACGCTGGCGCTGAAGCTCAGCTCTCCCGAATTCACCACCACGCTGTCGCATTTCCACCGCGCCGAGATCGCGCGCATGGCGGGCTGGCGCGACAGGCTCGACCGCACCAGCAACTGGGCGATCACCGTGGTGGCGGCGATGCTGTCGGTGTCGCTGTCGACGCCCAGCGCGCATCACGGCGTGCTCTTGTTCGCGATGCTCCTGATCACGCTGCTTTTGTGGATCGAGGCGCGGCGCTACCGTTTCTTCGACGTCTACCGCGCCCGCGTGCGGCAGTTCGAGCGCTACTACTTCGCGCAGATCTTTTCGCCGCAGCCGGATTACGCTTCCAACTGGCTGGCCATCCTGGGCGAAGGCCTGCGCTCGCCGCGTTTCCTGATCACGCAGCGCGCGGCGCTGATACGCCGGCTGCGCCGCAACTACATCTTCATGTACACGATCCTGCTGCTTGCCTGGATCCTCAAGATCACCACGCCGAGCCTGTCGCGCGAAGGCTCGCCGATCGGCTTCGGCGCCTCGCTGGTCGACACGTTCCGGGTGGCGACGCTGGGACCCATCCCTGGCGTCATCGTGGTAAGCGGGGTGGCCGTCTGCTATCTCGCGCTGCTTGCCGCCGCCTTGCTGGTGCGTGCCGATGACGGCGAGCTGTCGGTCGGCGACGTGCATGTGTGAGCGGCTGAACGCCGAACGTTTACCCGGATTCAGCTATGCCTGCCTGCCAGTAAACCACCGTGAAATCGCGTGCGGGGACAACCATCAGGCGCGCCATCATTAGCCGCTTGATAAGCATTTGGTAATAAAACGCGACAGATGAGAGGCTGGCCGCGATTCACGGACAAGACAGCGTTGTCGCCGGTGGGACCTTGCCATGCGCATTAAGAGCCTGATTATCGTCAGCATGGTGAGCGCGGCGGCGCTGATCGGACTGGTTGGCGCTGTCGCCGTCTTCACGCAGCTGAAGGCGGCCAGATATCTGGGACTGAACGAAGCGACCAATGTCGCCCGTGAGCTCGCCGACACCATCGTTTTCAAACCCTACGACGGTGCGCCATCGCTGCTTGATCGACCTGATGCATTAAAGCGGTATCTCGACCAGCAGCACCGCCGCGCGCGGCGCGATTTTATCGTTGTCGACAGCAGCAAGCGGATTGTCGCCCATGCCGCTGACGAGGAGCACATCGCCGGCGAGACATTCGATCACGATCCGGGCAATGAGGTGGGCCTCACGCTGCAAGACGGTGTTCCGCGCCGGTTCGTCGATCCGAACGAAGTGAACGCCATTCTTGCCGTTCCGATCGAGCAGAACGAGGACACGATCGTCGGCGCCGCGCTTCTGGAATATGACCCGGTGCTGACCGCCGCCGAGCAGCGGACCAATGGTCTGCTCTGGCTCGTCGGCCTCAGCACCGCCGCCGCCATGCTGATCGCCGCGGGTTTTGCCTGGGTTCTTCTCAGCCGTTTCGGTTCAGGACTTAAGGATATGATGCGCGGTATGCAGGCGCTGGCGAAGGGCGAAGCCATGACGCGCATAGGCGATGGGCGCAACGATGAGTTCGGGGAGTTGGCAGATGGCTTCAACACGATGGCCGACCAACTCGCGGCGGCGCGGGCGCATATCGAAGACATTGTCGAGGCAGCTGCCGAAGGCATCGCGGTGCTCGATGCCGAGGGCCGCATCGCCAGCGTCAACCCCGCCGCAGCGACGATGATCGGCCGGCGCGCCGACAAGATCGTCGGCCTGCAATGGGACGCGGCGCTGACACTGCACGATCCGAAAGGCGCCGAATTCGCCAGTGGGGCGTCCCCCGTCGAGATGGCTCTGGCTACCGGTCGGCAGCAGCAGCGCGAGATACGCCTGGTCAGGCTGGACGGCTCGCAGATCCCAATTATCGCCAGTTGCAGTCCGCTCAGCCGATCTGACGGCGGGCTGGTGCTGACCCTCAACGACATCAGTGAATTGCGCCGCGCCGAAGGGGTCGTCCACGAACGCGCTGACCAGCTCGCCATTCTCAATCGCGAGCTGCACGAGAAGTCGGAAACCACGTCCCGTCTGGTCAAGCTCGGCGAATTGCTGCAGGCCTGCGTGACCTTCCCCGAGGCCTTCTCGGTGGTCGGAACGGCGATGACCGAGTTTCTCGGCGGCCTGAGCGGGAGCGTCCACCTGACCAGCGCCTCGCGCAACCTGGTCGAGGAGAGGGCGCATTGGGGCGACGTGCGTTCGAGCGTCAATCAATTCGCGCCCGAAGACTGCTGGGCGCTGCGTCGTGGCCAGGAGCATGTCGTCGGTCCGGGAATGCTCACGCCGCGCTGCGCTCACATCACTGAGAACGGCAAGAAGGGGTACGTTTGCATGCCGCTTGCGGCGCAGGGCGAGACGCTAGGGCATAATGCATCTGTGCGAACCGAATGCCGCCGAGAAGCCGCAATGGCTGACCGAACGGCAGCAGATCCTGCGCGGCGTCGTCGACACGCTGGCGCTGGCGCTAGCCAATCTGCGCCTTCGCGAAACGCTTAGGCAGCAATCGATCCGCGATCCGAACACCGGCCTGTTCAACCGGCGTTATCTCGAAGAAACCAGCAGCCGGGAACTGAGGCGCATGGAGCGCTCGAGCCAGCCGTTGGCAGTCATCATGCTCGATGTCGACCACTTCAACCAGTTCAACGATACGTTC
>NZ_RZSA01000878.1:0-2793 GCF_003998075.1 Mesorhizobium sp. M2A.F.Ca.ET.037.01.1.1
ATTGTCCATGGCGGCTTCGTTGAGCTCCGCCTGTGCGGCGAGCGCTGCCGGCGAGAAACTGTCGAACTGCGGCGCCTGCTCGGCCTGGGGTCCGGCTTCTCCAGCGGCCTCGGGCTGCGCCGGGGTCTCATTGCGCCGGTTCTGGTCGAACTGCTGGCCGCCATGCTCGCCGCGCTGGGCGTTGTCGCCACGCTGACCGTTCTGGCCATACTGGCCGTAGCCGCCGTTGCGGCGGTCACGATGCCGGTCGCGGCCATTGTTGTCGCGGTTGTCGCGCTGGTTGTTGTCGCGCCGGTTGTTGTCGCGGCCGTTTTCCTGGTTGTAGGCGAGCTCCGCCGGCGTGCCTTCGATCACAGGCTGCGGCCCCGAGCCGTTCGCCGCGGCCGGCGCCTCGGCTCCACCGCCGTTGCTGTTGCCGACAGAATCGAACTCGTCACGATCCTCATCGAGATCATCGTCGAAGTCGTCGCGGTTTTGCTGGGCGTTCTGGATCGGCATCTGCGCCTGCGCGGCGGCAATGATGCGATTGTAGTGCTCGGCGTGCTGGAGATAGTTCTCCGCCATCACCCTGTCGCCGGAGCTCTGCGCGTCACGGGCGAGTGTGGCGTATTTTTCGGCGATCTGTTGAGCCGATCCGCGGATCTTCACGTCCGGGCCGTTGCTCTCGTAGGTGCGGGTCAGGGGATTTGGCCCCTTGCGGTTGTTGTTGTTGCCACCGCCGCCATTGTTGTTGCGACCGCGCATGCGCCTGTTCTGCTGTTGTGGCCTCATTAGACTCTCTTCATAGTGAATTTTCGAAAAACTCTTCACGAACGGAGGCGCTCATGCAGCCAGCCGTTTCGTTTCTTCACCGGCGTTCGCCCGCATCAATTGCGTTGGCGCCACGTGCCATCCTGTTCCGGTTACATCACTTGCCGGACGATTCCCGCACGAAGCTTGGGCGTCGTTTGCGCAAGAAGGCAGCTATTTCCAAGGAAAACCGAATCGCTGGGAGCACTGCCTGCTTCGTCTCATCCGGTTGAGCCGGACCCTAACTGCATTCCCTTATATTGCCAAGCGGTTTTTTCGCGCTGTATCAGGGCTTTCGCCGCTCGAACACCAGAACTCTGTCATTGCCGCCGAGGTCGCGATGTGTTCCGGTTAACACATAGCCCGCTGCCGCGAATATTCCGCTGACCTCGTTTTTCTGCGTGTGGCCGATCTCGACCGCTACCCTGCCTTGCGTTTCCAGAAATCCTGCCGCTTCGGCGGCGATGACCCGGTAGGGGTCCAAACCATCCGCACCACCATCCAAGGCCCGGTGCGGGTCGAAATCGCGGACCTCGTCCTGCAGATTTCCAATCTCTCGACTGGGTATATAGGGAGGGTTCGAGGCAATTACATGGTAGGAGCCCGAAACTTTTTCGAACCAGTTGGAATGCAAGGCTTTGAAGCGCCCGCCGAGCCCCAGATCCCGGGCATTTCCGGCCGCAGTCGCCAATGCGTCTGGTGAAATGTCGACGCCCGTCGCGGTGGCAACCGGAACGGCGTTGAGCAGGGCCAGCGCGATGGCGCCGGTTCCGGTGCCGAGGTCGAGAATGCGGCATTCGCCGAGCCTTTCCGCCGTTGTCCTGGCGAAAGGCAGAATGGCGTCTACCAGCGTCTCGGTGTCCGGCCGCGGCTCAAGCGTCTCCGGTGAGAGCGACAGGCGCAAGCCGTAGAATTCGCGATAACCGAGGATGCGGTGCGCCGGCTCGCCTGCGACGCGACGCCTCAGGGCGGATTCGATGGCCGAAAGCGCCGCCGAACCCACCTTTTGCCCTGGGTCGGCAATTGCCTGGGTGCGGGTCGTGCCGGAAAAATGTTCGACGATCAGCCGGGAATCGAGCCCTGGATCGTCAATGCCGGCGGTGGCCAGACGTTCGCGCGCCGCCCTGAGCAGCGGGCCAAGCGCGGCGGGCAGTCGATCAGCCATCGAGGCTCATATCGGCAAGCAGCTTCGACTGATGGTCGGCGATCAGCGCGTCGATGACCTCGTCGAGCTCGCCCATCATCACCCGGTCGAGCTTGTAGAGCGTGAGGTTAATGCGATGGTCGGTGACGCGCCCTTGCGGGAAGTTGTAGGTGCGGATGCGCTCCGACCGGTCGCCGGACCCGACCTGCGATTTGCGTGACTCAGAGCGCTCCTCATCCGCGCGGCTGCGCTCGAGGTCGTAGAGCCGCGCGCGCAGGATCTGCATGGCGCGCGCCCGGTTCTGGTGCTGCGACTTCTCCGCCTGCACCACCATGATGCCGGTTGGCAGGTGGGTGATGCGAACCGCCGAGTCGGTGGTGTTGACGTGCTGACCGCCGGACCCCGAGGCGCGCATCGTATCGATGCGGATATCCTCCGGCCGGACGTCGATATCGACCTCCTCGGCCTCGGGCAGCACAGCGACCGTCGCCGCCGAGGTATGGATGCGCCCGCCGGCTTCGGTTTCCGGCACGCGCTGGACGCGGTGAACGCCGGATTCGAACTTCAGATGCGCGAACACGCCCTTGCCCGACACCGAGGCGATGATTTCCTTGTAGCCGCCGACCTCGCCGTCGCTGGCCGAAACGACCTCGAAGCGCCAGCCGCGCGAGGCGGCATAGCGCTCATACATGCGGAAGAGATCGCCTGCGAACAGTGCTGCCTCGTCGCCGCCGGTGCCCGCGCGGATTTCGAGGATGGCGTTCCTTTCGTCGGCCGCATCCTTGGGCAGGAGCAGGATTTGGATGTCCTTCTGCAGCGCCTCGATGCGGCTCTCGACCTCCGGCAGGTCCGCCTCGGCC
>NZ_RZSA01000879.1:0-2791 GCF_003998075.1 Mesorhizobium sp. M2A.F.Ca.ET.037.01.1.1
CAGCATCAAGGCGCGGGCGACCGCACGCGTGCCTTCGTCGGCGACGATGGCCGCCAGCGTGCTGCCGGTCAGCGCCGAGATCGGGTTGAAGGAGAGATTGCCCCAGAGCTTCACCCAGATCTCAGAGCGGATGTCCTCGCGCACCGGGGCCTGCAGCCCGGCCTTGACCATTTCGCGCGCCAAGGCGGTGGCCCGCTCGCTCTTCTCGCCCGACGGCTCGCCCAGCGAGAAGCGCGTGCCCTCGACATGGCGGATCAGGCCGGGCGCGTCGACCTCGACGGCCGGATAGACGACGGAGCCGATGACGCGCTCGGGCCTGATGCGCTGCCAGATCTCGCCACCGGGATCGACAGCGCCGAGCCGCGTGCCCTCCAGCGCGCCGCCCGCCTTGTGGAAATACCACCAGGGGACGCCGTTCTGCATGGTGACGACGGCGGTGCCCTTGCCCAGCAACGGTGCTATCCGGTCAAGGGCCGGCGCCAGCGAATGCGCCTTCAGCGCCAGCACGACATAATCCTGCACGCCGAGTTCCTCGGCGCGCGCAGCCGCGTTCACCCGCGCCACGGTTTCCTTTCCATCCTCGATCAGGCGAAGGCCACCGGCCTTGATCGCGTCCAGATGCGCGCCGCGCGCCACGATCGACAGATCGACCGAGCCGGCGATCGCGAGCTTCGCGGCAAGATAGCCGCCGATGGCGCCGGCGCCAAAGACCGTGATGCGCATCAGCCGAGCCCGAGCTTTGCCGCGAGGCCGATGCGCTGCAATTTGCCGGTGGCGCCCTTCGGAATCTCGTCGAGGATCACCACCTTGCGCGGCACCTTGAAATCGGCGAGCCGGGTGGCGGCGAAACCACGGATGTCGGCCTCGCTGGCGCTCTGGCCCTCGCGCAGCACTACAGCGGACGCCACCTCTTCACCGAGCTTGTCATGCGGCATAGCGAAGGTGACGACCTGCGCCACCGCCGGATGGTCCATCAGCACGTCGTCGACCTCGAGCGGCGAGATCTTCTCGCCGCCGCGATTGATGATCTCCTTCAGCCGGCCGGTGACGCGCAGGTAGTTGTCCTCGTCGAGCACGCCCTGGTCGCCGGTGTGGAACCAGCCATGGGCGAAGGCGCTGGCATTGGCGTCCGGGTTCTTCTCATAGCCGGCGGTGACGTTCGGGCCGCGAATGACGATCTCGCCGATCTCGCCGGCTTTGAGCAATCGCCCATCCGGCGCCATGACGGCGACTTCAGGCCCGGCGGACGCACCGACGCTGCCGGGCTTGCGCAGGCCGGGCGGCAAGCGGTTGGACGCCATCTGATGCGCGGCCTCGGTCATGCCGTAGGATTCGATCACTGGGCAGCCGAAGGTCGCTTCGAGTTCGGCCATCACTTGCGCCGGAAGCGAAGCCGAAGAAGAGCGGATGAAGCGCAGCTTCGCTTCGGCAAGCTGCTCGGGATTGCGGGCGGCGCGCGGCAGGATCGCCTGATGCATGGTGGGTACCGCCGTGTACCAGCTTGGCCTCGCTTCGCTGAGCCACTGGAAGAAGCGCAGCGCGTTGAAACCCGGCGTGCAGAAGACACTGCCGCCGGCGGCGAGCGAGGAAAGCACCGCGGCGATCAGGCCATGGATGTGAAACAGCGGCATGATGTTGAGGCAGCGGTCGGCCGGCGTCAGGCCGAGCGTGGCGCCGATATGCGCGGCCGACGCCGCAAGGTTGGCGTGGCTGAGCGGCACGAGTTTCGGGCGCGAGGTGGTGCCGGAGGTGTGGAGCAGAAGCGCAACGTCGCCGTCCTCGGCCGATCCTGAGGAAACCGGTGGCCCGACCGGAGCGCCCTCGATCGTGAAGATACCGGCGGGCGAGCCTTCAGGCACGACCAAACGCAGCACCGGGGTGCCGAGGCGCGCGGCGACCTCGACCGAGGGGCCTGCCTCATCCTTGCCGACGAGGATCGCCTTGACGCCGATGTCGGTCAGGTAGAAATCGAGCTCGTCGGCCCGGTAGGCCGGATTGAGCGGCGCGGTGGACGCGGCCGCCGCCACAGCGATGAAGGCCGTCGCCATTTCCGGGCCGTTCGGCAGCACGATGGCGACGCGGTCGCCACGGCCGATGCCCAGCGCGTTGAGCCGCGCCACCGTATCGCGGATCAGCTTGCGCAATCCGCCATGCGAGAGGGCCGTCCGTTCGGGCGCGGCGATGGCCGGCGCGTCATCGGCGCCGGAGGCAAGACGATGGGCGAGATCGGTGGCGTTTTCGCTGTTTGTCATGGTTCCAGACTATGTTTCGAACGATCGGCCGATGTCCAGCGCTGCTCAAAATCCGAGCGCCAAGCCGTCCTTGCGCGGATCGGACGCGCCGGTCAGCGTGCCCTTCTCCCAATCGATCAGCACCGCCTGTCCGCCGCCCAGCGGGTGGTCGGGCTCGACAACACGATGACCTCGCCGGCGCAGGCCTTCGACGGCATCGGAATGCACGCTGCGCTCGGCCTCGACGACGTCGTGGTTGTAGAAGACGCGGGCCGCGTCGATCGCCTGCTGCGGGTCCATGCCGAAGTCGATCATGTTGGTCACGAGATGCACATGGCCGAAAGGCTGGTAGCCGCCGCCCATGACGCCGAACGGCATCATAGCGCGGCCGTTCCTCGTCATCATACCCGGCATGATCGTGTGCATCGGCCGCTTGCCTGGCGCTATCGCGTTTGGGTGCTTCGGATCGAGGCGGAAGCTGGAACCACGGTTCTGCAACACGACGCCGGTCTTCGGGCCGACGACGCCGCTGCCGAAGGAATAATAGGTCGAGTTGATGA
>NZ_RZSA01000087.1:0-11531 GCF_003998075.1 Mesorhizobium sp. M2A.F.Ca.ET.037.01.1.1
ATCGAAAGTCATGCCGAGCCAGCGGTAGCGGCCCGGCCCGATCTTCTGGCCGAAGATCGGCGGCAACACCGTCATTGCTATGCCGCCGAAGAAGATCAGCGCCCAGATGGTGATGAAAATGGCGAAGAACAGGTCGTCGGAATTGAACGGCGCCTGCTCGTTGCGCTTGCCGCGCGCCTCCAGTTCTTCGGGATTGCCCTCCAGCACCATGATCATGTCGTCGACGGCCTTGGTGATGCCGCCGGAGAAGTCACCGGCGCGGAAGGCCGGCACCATGTCGTTCTCGATGATCAGCTTGGTGTGCAGGTCGGTCAGCGTGCCTTCGAGCCCATAGCCGACCTCGATGCGCATCCTGCGGTCGTTCGGCGCCACCAGGAGCAGCACACCGTTGTTTTCCTTGGCCTGGCCGAGCTTCCAAAAGCGGAACAGCCGGTTGGCGTAAGGCTCGATCTCCTCGCCGCCGAGGCTGGGGATGGTGGCGACGACGATTTGGTCGGAGCCCTTGGTCTCGAAGTCGGCAAGCTTCTGGGTCAGCGCCGCGCGGGTGCCGGCATCGATGATGCCGGCATTGTCGACGACGCGGCCGGTCAGCGCGGGGAGGTCGGCAGCGAGCGCGGCGAGGGGGAGGAGGAAGAGGCAGAAGATGCTGGCAAGGAGGCCAAGCAATGAGAGGTAGGCGCTCTGTCGCCCCCCTCTCTGTCCTGCCGGCGCCGGCCCTTCGCTGTCGCTCCGGGCGTTCGTCGTTCGGAAAGCCAAGCAATTGGCTTTCCGTCCGCTACGCGGACCACTCCTCACCCCCCTCAAGGGGGGAGATTGGACGTCACGCCGGCCTTCGCCAATCTTCGGCGTCGAAGAGAGGGCGAGGTTGTCGAAACTGCCAATCTCCCCCCTTGAGGGGGAGATGTCCGGCAGGACAGAGAGGGGGGTGACGGAACTCAAGGCTGGCTCGATAAGCTAAGTCGCTCTCACCCACCCTGCTTGGTGGTGCTGGTGCCGAAATCGACCTTCGGCACCTGCATCTTGTCCTCGTCGACGGTGAAGTTGGCGAAGGGCTCGTTGCCGCGGAACCAGAAGGTCGCCCACAGCACGGACGGGAAGGTCTTCAGCGTCAGATTGTAGTCCCTCACCGCCTGGATGTAGTCGCGCCGCGCAACCGCGATGCGGTTCTCGGTGCCTTCGAGCTGCGCCTGCAGCGCGAGGAAATTCTGGTTGGCCTTGAGGTCGGGATAGGCTTCCGAGACCGCGATCAGACGCGACAGCGCGCTGGTCAGTCCGGCCTGGGCATCCTGGAACTTCTTCAGCGCGTCCGGGTCCTTCAGCGTCTCCGGGGTCACGGTGATCTGCGTCGCCTTGGCGCGCGCCTGAACGACCGCGTCGAGCGTGTCCTTCTCGTGCGAGGCATAGCCCTTCACCGTCTCGACAAGGTTCGGGATCAGATCGGAACGGCGCTGATACTGATTGAGCACCTCGCTCCAGGCCGCCCTGGCGTTCTCTTCCGCGGTCGGAATGGTGTTGTAGCCGCAGCCGGCAAGCAGCGGCAGCACGAAAGCCATCACCAGGAAGGCGGGCAGATTGCGGAAGACGGAAGGTGGTGAGAGGCGCTCGGTAATCATGAATGGTCCCTCGACAGAAGTTGCATGCGAAGCATTACCACAATCCACGCGCAAGAAAATGTCCGGCGCATGACGCCGGTCCCGGTTCAGCCGTGAGCCACTGTGAATGGCGGCGCGAACAAGTTAAGCTGCGGGCCGGAAAGGACAATTGCCATGGCAGAGCGCCGGGACGACGAGGCCGAATCGCGCCGCATCCTCGAACGCGTGCAACAGGAAACGTCCCCAGGCGGCGCGTCGTTCATCACCCGCGCGGCGAAGGATGCGCGCGACCGCGTCACCGCCGCCGACACGGACCGCGCCGATCCCATCGAATATTGGGGAACCCGCATTGGCCGAACGCTCGGCTTCGTCATTGCCATTGGGCTATTGGCCTGGCTGGTGTATGCCGCCACGCGTGGCGGTTAGGAATCAAGCCTCATGAATGCAGAAAAAACCGACGCGCCGCGCGCGGTCATCGTCATCTCCAGCCATGTCGCCCGGGGCTCGGTCGGCAATCGCGCCGCGGTGTTCGCGCTGGAGACGCTGGGTTTCCCGGTCTGGGCAGTGCCGACCGTCATCCTGCCCTGGCATCCGGGGCACAGCCGAGCCACGCGCATCGTGCCGCCGCTCGACCAGTTCAAGGCGCTGATGGCCGATCTCGAGCGGGCGCCCTGGCTGGGCGAGGTGCGGGCCGTGCTTTCGGGCTATCTCGGCGAAGCGGGCCAGGCGGAAGCCGTTGCCTCGCTCGTCGCCGCCGTCAAGGAAAAGACCCCGAACGCGCTTTACGTCTGCGATCCGGTGATGGGCGATTCCGGCGGGCTCTACGTGCCGGAATCGACGGCCGCCGCCATGCGCGACAAATTGATGCCGATCGCGGACATCGCGACGCCGAACCGCTATGAGCTGGAATGGATGGCCGGCGCGCCGCTGCCCGACATCAAGGCGGTGACGGCGGCCGCGCTTCATGCCGGTCCGTCCACAATGCTGGTGACCTCGGCGCCGGCGATGATGGCGGGCGGCATCGGCAATTTCCTGCTCGACGGCAGCCAGGCGCTGCTTGCGGAGCACCGTGTGATCGAGAGGCCGCCGAACGGGCTAGGCGACCTGACGGCCGCGGTCTATCTGGCGCGGATTCTCTCCGGCCAGGCGCCGGTCAAGGCGCTGCAATCGACCACGGCGGCCGTTTACGAGATTCTCGCGCGCACCGCGAAGCGCGGCGGCGACGAGCTGCAGCTCGAAACCGACGCCCAGAGCCTGTCGCATCCAATGGCCATGGTGCAGCTGCGCCATCTGCTGCATCCCGGGCGGGACAAGCGGGCGTGAAACTGGTCGGCCACGCGCTGGCCGGCGTCGACGGCTGCAAGGCCGGCTGGATAGCCGTCCACCGCGAAGCGGACGCCGCGCCGTCCGTCTCGGTCTTCCCGAGCCTCCAGGTGCTGCTCGATGCGCTGCCCGATGCATTGATCGCCGTCGACATGCCGATCGGCCTGCCGGATTTTCAAGCAAGGGCGGCCGCGGGCCGGAGGCGCTGGTGCGGCCGCTGATCGGCGCGCGGCAATCGAGCGTGTTCGCCATCCCCTCGCGCGCGGCGCTCTATGCCGACACCAGCGACTTCACCACGATCGAAGCCTGGTATGCGGCGCATCGGCGGGCGAGCGCGGTGGCCATGGGGACTTCCGACCCGCCACGCGGCGTTTCCATCCAGGCTTTCGGCATCTTTGCCAAGATCCGCGAGATCGATCAGCTGTTGATCGCGCGGCCCGAACTGCGCGGCCGTGTCTTCGAATCGCATCCGGAAGTGGCGTTCTGCCGACTGAATGGCGGCACGGCGATGGCGCTGCCGAAGAAGACAAAGGGCGCGGTCAACCCGGCCGGCATGGAGGAGCGCAAGGCGCTGCTTTGCCGGCATGGCTATGAGAAGCGTTTCCTCGATCAGGCGCCGCCGCGGGGTGCTGCGAGCGACGACTTCCTCGACGCGGCGGCGATGATGCTGATCGCCGGGCGTATCGCCAGCGGCGCGGCGCGGCCTTCCCCCGACCCACCTCTGGCCGACCGTTTCGGCATACCCGTCGCCATCTGGGCTTGAGGCAAAATCGACCGCGCAGCTTTTGGCGGCATGCGATTGCGACGCCGCCATCCGCAATTCGGCATTGCCCACGACCTGCATTTGCCGCTAGAGGCTTTTTCGATCGCAACGAGCTGCCGCCTCCAACCCCCGGAAAGGCTCTAGCCGCCCATGCCTCACCTCCCCGAGCACCTCCTCGCCGGCTATCGCAACTTCATGAGTGGCCGCTACCCAACCGAAAGCGACCGCTATCGCTCGCTGGCGCGCGACGGTCAGGCGCCCGAGACGATGATCGTCGCCTGCTGCGATTCGCGCTCGGCGCCGGAAGCGATCTTCGATGCCGGTCCCGGCGAGCTCTTCGTGTTGCGCAATGTCGCCAATCTGGTGCCGCCCTACGAGCCGGACGGCGAGTATCACTCGACCTCGGCCGCGCTCGAATTCGCCGTGCAGAGCCTGAAGGTGAAGAACATCGTGGTGATGGGCCACGGCCGCTGCGGCGGCATCCGCGCCGCGCTCGACACCAACTCCGCGCCGCTGTCGCCCGGCGATTTCATCGGCAAATGGATGAGCCTGATCGCGCCAGCCGCCGAGACCGTGGCCTCCAGCACGATGATGACAACGACGGAGCGCCAGACCGCGCTGGAGCGTATTTCGGTCCGCTACTCCATCGCCAATCTCAGGACCTTTCCCTGCGTCTCGATCCTCGAAGGCAAGGGCAAGCTCTCGCTCTACGGCGCATGGTTCGACATCTCGACCGGGGAGCTGTGGGTGATGAACAAGGAAACCGGCGATTTCGAGCGGCCGGAGCTTTAACGGAGGCGTGATGCACCGGATCAGCTGGAGGATCGTTCTGGCGGCGACGCTGCTCATGTCCTCGCTCGTCCGCGCCAGCGCGGATGACGGCGCCATCATCGATCGCTGGTATTCGGCGCTGCTGGTCGCCGACCGTACCGAATTGTCCGACCTGCTTGCCGACGACGTGCGCATGAAGCTCGACGACATCGGCGTCGTCCAGACCAAAGAGGATTTCATCGCCTCGATCGACGAATGGCAGGGCGCGGTCGCGGGCGCGGCGATCCGCCATCGCATCGAAAAGAGCGAGAATGGTGAGACCACGGTGCTCGCCTGTTACGATTTTCCCAACAACGATACGCTCATGCGCGAGACCTTCACCGTCGCCCGCGGGCGCATCGTCGCCAGCACGCAGACAGCGGTGGCGCAGGACTGCAGCGGCTATTGAGGCGAGGTCCGTGTTGCGCGGCGCGCGGCATCGCCCTACATCCGAGGCAGCCCGCCTCCAAATCAGTCCACCGGAATCGCTCATGTCATCTTCAAAAGCCGTCGATCTCGCCGCCCATCCGCTGACCCTTTGGCAGGGTCCGCTCGGCCTGCCCGATTTCTCGCGCATCGGCGACAATGATTTTGGCCCTGTCTTCGACGCGGCGCTGGCGGCGCACCAGGCCGAGATCGACGCCATCGCCGGCAACAGAGAGACGCCGACCATCGAGAACACGCTTGCCGCGCTCGAGCTCGCCGGCGAGCCGCTCGACCATGTCTCGTCGATCTTCTGGTGCCGCGCCGGCGCCCACACCAACGACACGATCCAGGCGATGGAACGCGAGGTTTCGCCAAAGATGTCGCGGCATTTCTCCGCGATCTCGATGAACGAGAAGCTGTTTGCCCGCATCGACGATCTCTACCAGCGGCGCGACAGCCTGAAGCTCGATGCCGAGACGCTGCGGGTGCTGGAGAAGACCTGGAAGGGATTTGTCCGGTCGGGCGCCAAGCTGGATGCGGAGGGCAAGAAGCGGCTTGCGGCCATCAATGAAGAGCTCTCGTCGCTCGGGACCAAGTTCGGCCAGAACGTGCTCGCCGACGAACGCGACTGGGCGCTGTTCCTCGACGAGGCCGATCTTGCCGGCCTGCCGGATTTCTTGAAGAGCGCCATGGCCGAGGCGGCCGAGATGCGCGGCCAGAAGGGCCGCTATGCGGTGACGCTGTCGCGCTCGATCTACGAGCCGTTCTCGACCTTCTCCGAGCGCCGCGACCTGCGCGAGATCGCGTTCAAGGCTTTCATCATGCGCGGCCAGAATGGCGGCGCCTCCGACAACACCGATGTCGTGCGTGACATGCTGAAGCTGCGCGCCGAGAAGGCGAAGCTGCTTGGTTACGATTCCTTCGCGGCGCTGAAGCTCGACGATACGATGGCGAAGACCCCGAAGGCGGTGCACGAGCTGCTCGATCCGGTGTGGGAGAAGGCGCTGGAAAAAGCCGCCGCCGACCAGAAGGAGCTGGAGCGGCTGGCGACAGAAGCCGGCAGCAACGAGAAGTTCGCGGCCTGGGACTGGCGCTTCTACCAGGAGAAGCTGCGTGCCGAGAAATTCGCCTTCGACGAGGCGGAGCTGAAGCCGTATTTGCAGCTCGAGCGCGTCATCAAGGCTTGCTTCGATGTCGCCACGAAACTGTTCGGCATCACTTTCGAGGAGAAGAAGGGCATCGCCGCCTGGCATCCCGATGCACGAGTCTTCGTGGTGAAGAATGCCGACGGCAGCGAGCGCGGCCTGTTCCTGGCCGATTATTTCGCCCGTCCGTCAAAACGTTCCGGCGCCTGGATGAGCGCGCTGAAATCCGGCTACAAGCTCGGTCATGGTTCCAAGCCGGTGATCTACAACATCATGAACTTCGCCAAGCCGCCGGCCGGCGAAGCGGCGCTTCTGTCGGTCGATGAGGCGAAGACGCTGTTCCACGAGTTCGGCCATGCGCTGCACGGCATGCTGACCGACGTCACCTGGCCGTCGGTCTCGGGCACTTCGGTCAGCCGCGATTTCGTCGAACTGCCCTCGCAGCTTTACGAGCATTGGCTGACGGTGCCCGCGGTGCTGGAAAAGCACGCGCTGCACGTCAAGACCGGCAAGCCGATGCCGAAGGCGCTGCTCGACAAGATGCTTGCGACCCGCACCTTCGGCGCCGGTTTCGCCACGGTCGAGTTCACCGCCTCGGCGCTGATCGACATGGCCTATCATGCAAGGCCTGAGGCGCCGGCCGAGCCGCTTCGGTTCGAGGCCGAGACGCTGGAAAAACTGCATATGCCCGACACGATCGCCATGCGCCACCGCACCCCGCATTTCGGCCATGTCTTCGCCGGCGACGGATATTCAGCCGGCTATTATTCCTACATGTGGTCGGAAGTGCTCGACGCGGACGCCTTCTCGGCTTTCGAGGAAACGGGCGATGCCTTCAATCCGGAATTGGCCGAGCGGCTGCGGAAGAACATCTACGCCGCGGGTGGGTCGAAGGATCCTGAGGAGCTTTACACGGCGTTCCGGGGAAAGATGCCGTCGCCCGAGGCGATGATGG
The DNA here is from genome assembly GCF_003998075.1 of Mesorhizobium sp. M2A.F.Ca.ET.037.01.1.1. NCBI lineage: Bacteria > Pseudomonadati > Pseudomonadota > Alphaproteobacteria > Hyphomicrobiales > Phyllobacteriaceae > Mesorhizobium > Mesorhizobium sp. M2A.F.Ca.ET.037.01.1.1. The sequence goes on from NZ_RZSA01000087.1 coordinate 7,015, forward strand.
TGAAGCGGGGGCTGGTGTGACTGGCTAATCTCCCCCCTTGTCGGGGAGATGGCCGGCAGGCCAGAGGGGGGCGCTGTCCCGCCGACGTCTCAGTTCATCACAGTCCCGCCGACATCCCGCTTGGCTATTGTTACCCAAGCTAAGCGAGGTCGCGATCCTTCGCGCCCCCCTCTGCCCTGCCGGGCATCTCCCCCACGAGGGGGGAGATTGGCTGTTTCCACGGATCCGCAACCCTCGGCCATATAGCCCGGTTCAGCTTCCGATAATCCGTCTTTGCCGGATTGCTCGGATAGGAACTCGGCGCCGCGACATAGATGATCTCGGCGGCGATCGGCGCGAAGCCGGCGTAGAAATGGTTGGTCGATTTGATCAGCAGGATGTCCTTGTCCATCGGATCGATGCCGATATTGGAGAAGACATCCGGCTCGAAGGTCTGGGTGCGGTTGGTGTTCAAGATGACGTCGACTTCCGTGCCTTCGATGCGCACCACAGCCGACGGCCCCAACGTCACCCGGCTCGGACCGAAGCTTTGCCAGCCTTCGTTGGTCGTCTTCAGCACCGTGACGCGCGCGTCGATCGGCTCGCCGGCCTGCGGCCCGGCCTTGCCGCCGAAGCGCAGATCGATGACCGCGCCCTCGCCGGCGGCATGGCAGAAGGTCACGGCGATCGGGTCCCAGATCGTCGCCACACCGACCTTGTTCAGGCCGCGCTTGAGCAGCTCGCGCAACACGATGGTGCCGTCGCCCGGCACGCCGCCGCCGGGATTGTCCCAGATATCTGCGATCACGACTGGCTTGTCCTGGTGCGTCGCGCGCACGGCAAGCGCCTGTTCGATGCCCGCCGAGGCGGAGAGCATCGTCATCGCGGTTTTTTCGCGCAGCGCATAGAGCTCGCGCCCGAGGCTTTCCGCCAAAGCATCGCCCTTTGCCTTGTCGTTGTCGGTGACGACCAGGATGCGCGTGCCCATCTCCGGCACGTCGGCGGCCATGAAGCCGTGGATGACCGAGACCGACAGCACGCCGTCCTTGCCATGCAGCGCCTTGATCCTGTCGACGAAGGAGCGCATCGGCTCGCGGCTGGTCGGCAGCACCTGGATCATGCGGCAGTCGAAGGTCGAGATCACCGGCTCGATCTCGCCGCGCGCCGCGGCAAGGCCGAGCTCGACGACATGCTCGCCGCGCTCATAGAAATCGGTATGCGGGAATTCGAGGAAATAGGCCATGATATCGCAGGCCGCGACGCGTTTCGGCGTCAAATGGCTGTGCGGATCGAACTCCGAAGCGATCACCACCTTCGGCCCCACGATAGCGCGCACGCGTTCCAGCAGATCGCCTTCGCAATCGTCATAGCCTTGCGCGACCATGGCGCCATGCAGGCCAAGGATCACCGCATCGACCGGTAGGGCGGCCTTGAGCTGGTCGAGGATCTCGTCACGCAGCGCCTCATAGGTCTGACGCTGCACCAGGCCGCCGGGCTCGGCCCAGGTCGCCGTGCCTTCGATGACGGTCAGATCTTCCTTCGTGGCGCGCTTGCGCAGCGCCACGATCGGCGAGGAGCACAGCGTCGGCGTCTCTGGGTGTTTTCCCGGGCCGGCATAGAAGGCCATCTCGAACGAGGCCCGGTCGGTCGGCACCGGCGAGAAGGTGTTGGTTTCCGTCGCCAGCGAGGCGGTGAAGATGCGCATGAACGCTCCCTAGACTTCTTGTTTTTGCGATTCCGGACGAAAACCGCTGCGTATTCCTGGAATTGCCGGGATTGCTATTTGACGGCCCCGAGCGCAAGGCCCCGGACGAGGTAGCGCTGCAGCCAGATGAAAAGGATCGCCACCGGCAGCGTCGCCAAAAGCGTGGCGGCCATGACATGGTGCCATTCGATCGTATAGCGGCCGGCGACGAGCGAGAAAACCTGGATCGGCAGCGTGTAGCTTTCCTGGCTGCGGAGCATGGTGAGCGCGACCACGAACTCGTTCCAGGCGTTGATGAAGGTGAAGATCGCCGTCACCGCGATCGCCGGCAGGCAGAGCGGCAGGAAGACCTTGCGCAGCGTCAGCCAGCGGCCGGCGCCTTCCATCCAGGCCGCCTCCTCGAGATCGCGCGGGATGGTGTCGAAATAGCTCTGCAGCATCCACACCGTGAAGGCGACGTTGAAGGCCATGTAGATGAAGCCGAGCGCGGTGGTCGACTCGACCAGGCCCCAGGCCGCCATCAGCCTGAACAGGCCGAGCACCAGCACGATCGGCGAGATCATCTGCGAGATCAAAAGGAACTGGCGGAAGGCCCCATAGCCGGCAAAACGAAAGCGCGACATGGCATAGGCGGCTGGGACCGAGATCATGATCGCGCCGAGGGTCGCCAGCGCCGAGACATAAAGCGAATTCAGAAGCGCCTGGCCGAAGCCGGTCGCCACCCACATGTCCGCGAAATTCGACCAGCGGAACTCGCTCGGCCACCAGGTCGGCGTCAGCACCTCGGTGCGCGGCTTGACGGCGGTGAGGAACATCACCGCGAAGGGGAAGATCGTCACCACGATCAACGGAGCCAGCAGCAGCCAGGCGATGACGGTGCGTTTCAACTTCGGCGTCATGCGCGCTGCTCCCGCATGGCAAGCCGCACATAGATCATGGTGAAGACGAGCAGGATCGCGAACATCACCAGCGACACGGCGGAGGCCTCGCCCAGTTTGCCGATGCGGAAGGCGAGCTTATAGAGATGCGTCACCAATATGTCGGTCGAGTTGGCCGGCCCGCCCTGCGTCATCACCCAAATGATCGGGAAGGAGTTGAAGACATAGATGGTGTTGAGCACGATCGCGATGTTGATGAAGGGTTTGAGCAGCGGAAAGGTGATCTCGCGGAACTGCTGGAACAGTGTCGCGCCCTCGAGCGCGGCCGCCTCATAGAGATCGTCGGGGATCGACGACAGGCCGCCGAGGAAAATCGTGGTGGTGAAGGGCACGGTCACCAATATGCCGATCAGCACCTGCATCGGGAAAGCGGTCTCGGCGCTCGCCAGCCACTGGATGTTCTGGCTGATCAGGCCGAGCTTCATCAACGCCGAATTCAGCATGCCGCTTTCGCCGTTGAGCGCCCAGCGCCAGACCACCGCGGTCATGGTCAGCGACACCGCCCAGGGCAGCATGATGATGACGCGGGCGAGGCCGCGGCCATAGAAATCCATGTTGAGGATCATCGCCACGGGGATCGACAAAAGCAGCGCGCCGCCCACGACCAGCGCCGTCCACAGCCCAGTGCGCCAGAGCGCCGCGACGAAATCCGGGTCGGCGGCAAGCGCCGAGAAATTGGCCAGGCCGCTGAATTCGCGAAGCTGGCCAAAGCGGTTGACGTCGTGCGTCGAAATCTGGATCAGATCCCAGACCGGCCAGAAGATCACCACCGCCGCCAAGAGCAGGCTGGGCAGCGTCAGCAGATAGGGCAGGAAACGATTTTGCATCGGCTGGCTTGTACTGCGTTGCGTTGTTGGTGGTGCTGGTTTGCCAGCCTGTGCAATGCTCGCCTGTCCCAGGCTCGGTCTCGAACACTTTTCTCGGCGTTAGCGCTGCCCCTCACCTGCCTGCCGGCATCCTCTCCCCGTATAGTGACGGGGAGAGGGACGCTGTCGCCGGCGATTTCGCCAATCACCAACGTAGCAGGAAAAGCGCCAGCGTTGCGGCCAGCCCCTTTCTCCCCGTCACTATACGGGGAGAAATGCCCGGCAGGGCAATGAGGGGCAGCGCCGAGGTCGAAGGTTTGTCCCTTTGTCTGGAATGATTACCTGTCCGCCCGGCTATTCGGCCGAACACCATCCAAAAGATGTGGCGCGCCCCGCGGGGGTAGGGCGCGCCACGGGCGCAGGGAGATACGCCCTTATTTCTTGAGCACGGCGTTGGCCTTGGCCGCTGCATCCTTCAGGCCGGCCTCGGGGTCGCCGCCGAGATAGATTTTCTGCATGGCGTCGGACGTGATCTGGGCGATCTCTTCCCAGCCCGGGATGACCGGGGCGAAGCGGGCGTCGGGCAAGAGTGCGGTGAAGGCGGCGAGGTCGGCGTTGTTGACGTAATAGTCCATCTTGGCCTCTTCCTTGTTCACCGGCAGGAAGCCTTCGCCCTGCGTGAACTTGGCGCGCTGCTCCTTTGTGAACAGGAAGTCGAGCAGCTTCCAGGCCTCGTCCTTGTTCTTGGAGTTCTTGAACATGATGATGGAATCGGTGACGCCGTAGGTGCCGCGCGCGCCGGTCGGGCCGGCGGGGATGGCGGCGACGCCGTATTTCAGGTTCGGCGCTTCTTCCTTGATCTGGTTGGACAGGAAGGGCGCGGTGATCATCATGCCGACCTTGCCCTGTTTGAACAGGTTCTGCACGTCCTCGCGGTTGTTGGAGGTGACCCCCGGTTCCGTCAGGCCCTCGTCGATCATCGACTTGTAGAGCTTGGCCGCTTCGAGCGCGCCGGGCGTGCTCAGGCCGGACGTGCCGTCCTTGTTGAGAATCTCGGTGCCCTGCGACCACATCGCATAGTAGTAATAG
>NZ_RZSA01000880.1:0-2790 GCF_003998075.1 Mesorhizobium sp. M2A.F.Ca.ET.037.01.1.1
GTGCTGCAGCCCTCGACCACCGAGGTCATCTTCGCCTGGTTCCAGCGTGTGATCGCCGGCTACTGCCTCTTGTTCGGCATCCTCTACTGGATCCGCCTGATCGGCATCTATCCGGGCGAATTGTGGCGCTTCGACCTGATGCCGGTGCACTGGCAGGTGGCGGCGGCGACGCTTGCCGTCTTTTTCCCCTTCGCCGCGGCGGGGCTTTGGATGCTGGCCTCCTGGGGGCCGGTGATCTGGTTCATCTGCGCGGTGACCGAGACGGTGATGTATGCCGGCTTCCCCGATCTCTTTGGCCACCGCCTGCTGATCGTGATCTCGCACGCCAGCGTGGCGCTGCTTTATATCGTCTTCCGCGTGGTCATCTGGCTGCAGAAGCGCCAGCTCCGGCAGTAGGCCGAGGGCTGGTTTTCCGGGCCGATTTCGCGGCCCGTTTTGTCCCTAAATCCGTTGGCTAAATCTTTAGGTTAATTGTTCTTGCTCGGGTGACCGATCGTTAAGCGTCTTCCGAAACCTCTTACCGGTAAGCTCTTGTTAGCCCTGGCGTTTAAGTCGAATTTTATGAGTATTCGATAGTGTCGCGATCAAGGTGAAAAACAAAAAATCACCAAGGCGACAAACGAGAGGCAAAGACAATGATCAATTCGCGTCCGGCGGCGAAGACCGCAAACGTATCCGACGATCGCCGCGAGGCTATCCGTTCGCTGTACATGGAATCGCTGCAGCTGGTGGAGCGTCTGCACCGCCGTCTGCTTGACGTGATCAAGGACGAGTTCGACCGCAACGGCCGTTCCGACATCAATGCCATCCAGGCGCTGCTGCTCTTCAACATCGGCAATTCGGAGCTGACCGCCGGCGAGCTGCGTTCGCGCGGTTACTATCTCGGCTCGAACGTCTCCTACAATCTGAAGAAGCTGGTCGACCTCGGCTTCATCAACCACCAGCGCTCACGCATCGACCGCCGCTCGGTCCGCGTCTCGCTGACGCCGAAGGGCAACGAGGTGGCCGACGTCGTCGCGGGCCTCTACGAGCGCCATGTCGGCTCGATCGAAGCGGTCGGCGGCATCAACACCGACGAGTTCAAGCAGATGAACCGCGCCCTGCAGCGGCTCGACCGCTTCTGGAACGATACGATCGCTTACCGGATGTAGGCGTTCGAAGAACATCGAAGCCGCGCCGAAGAAGCGCGGCCTAGGGGAAAGAACATGGGGCCGGTGCCGAACGCGCCGGTCCTTTCTTTTTGCAAAGGCGGCATCCACGGTAATTTGACCATCGCTGCGCGCGTTGAAGCTCTGTGCCTGACGGGGAGGGGCGCAGACTTTACAAGGGCGCGCTCGTGTCGCTGCGATGCAAAAAAGCATCGCCCCCATTTCTTTCACCTCGCCCCCTCATGCAAATCGCGGGCCAAGGTCACGTTGCCGCCATAATCGCGGTGGAATGCGGATGACGGGTCAAGCTGCGGGCCTATGCCCTGCGCTCCTTGGAACCTGCGTGGCGGCAGCGCGTTTCTGGCGGCCGGCGAAGCGGGGTCATGGTTGGCGAATTGTTAAGTTTGCCAACCCTAGAGTGCGGACAAAGCCGCCCGGCAAGCGATTGAGCGAGAGCGATCAAACAAGAATGTCTGCCATGAGAACCAGCCGCCGTTTCTTTCTTACCGGAGCCTCCGCGCTCGCCGCGGCCGTGGTCGCCGGCCAGGCCAGCGCCCAGGACGTGATCGGGGATATCCTGAAATCCTCGACGCGCGGCAATTGGGACGACCAGTTCGACGCCCGCGGCAACGACACCAACAAGGTCGCCTCGACGCTGCCGATCTTCAGCCAGCAGACGGTGGCCTTCACCGAGCAGGCGGTGGCGCAGTACCAGAACATCGTCGCCCAAGGCGGCTGGGAACAGGTTCCGGCGACCAAGAAGCTGCAGCTCGGCGTCGACGACCCGGATGTCGTGCCGCTGCGCAAGCGCCTGATGGTCTCGGGCGACCTGCCGCAGAGCGCCGGCATCTCGACGGCCTTCGATTCCTATGTCGATTCCGCGGTCAAGCGCTTCCAACTCCGCCATGGCCTGCCGGCCGACGGCGCCATGGGCAAATACACCTATACGGCAATGAACGTCCCGGCGCAGATCCGCCTCGGCCAGTTGCAGACCAACCTGCAGCGACTGAAGGAAAAGGCCGGCACGCTCGGCAGCCGCTATGTGCTGGTCGACATTCCGGCGGCCCAGGTCGAGGCGGTCGAGAACGACCGCGTCGTGCTTCGCCATACCGCGATCGTCGGCAAGATCGATCGCCAGACGCCGATCGTGAACTCCAAGATCAACGAGATCATCGTCAATCCGTACTGGAACGCGCCGGTCTCGATCGTGCGCAAGGACATCATTCCGCTGATGCGGAAGGATCCCAACTACCTCAAGGACAGCCACATCCGCCTGTTCGCGCCGGACGGCAGCGAGGTCGATCCGATGACCATCGACTGGTCGACCGACGATGCCGCGAAATACCGCTTCCGCCAGGATCCGGGCAACAACAATGCGATGGCCTCGGTCAAGATCAACTTCCCGAGCCCGGACGGCGTCTATATGCACGACACGCCGCAGCAGAGCCTGTTCGGCAAGCTAATGCGCTTCGACTCGTCGGGCTGCGTGCGCGTCCAGAATGTGCGCGACCTCGTCACTTGGATCCTGCGCGACACGCCCGGCTGGGACCGCCAGCATTTCGAAGCGGCGATCAAGACCGGCGAGAACACGCCGATCAACGTGGTCAACCCGGTACCTGTCCACTTCCTCTATCTGTCGGCC
>NZ_RZSA01000881.1:0-2784 GCF_003998075.1 Mesorhizobium sp. M2A.F.Ca.ET.037.01.1.1
CGGCCACCTTCTCCCCGAGGGGAGAAGAGGTTGGCGCCGGCGCTTACCTGCTCCTCTCCCCACGGGGAGAGGTCGGATTGCCCCGAATTGCTCTTCGCAATTCGGCTGGCAATCCGGGTGAGGGGGAGTTCGTGGCCCGGCGTCAAGTCGCCAAGGTCGCCAGCTCCTCGCTCGTCAGATGCCGTGCCTTGCCTTTGGCAAGCTCGCCGAGCTGAAGACCGCCGATCGCCACGCGAACCAGCCTTAGCACCTCGATATCGAAAGCGCCGAGCAGCCTGCGGATCTGCCGGTTGCGGCCTTCGTCGAGCACGATTTCCAGCCAGGCTGTCCGCCCGCCGCTGCGCAACAATGCAATCGAGCTTGCCGTGAGCAACTCGCCGTCGACGACCGCGCCTTGGCGAAAGCGTTCCAGCATCGCCTCGTCGGGCATGGCCGCGATCTGCACATGATAGGTCTTGGCGACATGCGAGGCGGGGTCGAGCAAACCGCTCGCCCAGCGTGTGTCGTTGCTCATCAACAGCAGCCCTTCGCTTGCCTTGTCGAGCCGGCCTACCGGCGACACGAAGGGCAGGTCGAGCCCTTTAAGGCAGTCATAGACGGTGCCACGGCCTTCGGGATCGTCGCGGGTGGTGACCAGCCCGCGCGGTTTGTTGAGCATCAGATAGACCTTGCGCTCGGCCGCAATGCGCTCGCCGTCGACCGTGATGCTCTCGCGCTCGGGATCGACCCACAGCGCAGGGTCGCGCGCCACCTTGCCGCCCACCCGCACGCGCCCCTTGCCGATCAAAAGCTCAGCCTGCTTGCGCGAGCAGAACCCGAGCTTCGACAGCGCCCGGTTGAGGCTGACCTTCCCGGCGGTGGATCGCCGCGCGGCCTTAGAAGGCTGTCCAAGGGGCTTGCTCGTCATTTGCCCCACAAATGCCATGCGGCGCGGCGCATGCGCAACCTTCGGGTGAAGTAAGATGGATTTTTGGAGACCGGTCGGCGCCGGGAAATCATTGATCCTTCGGCGCGCTCAGCCGCCGGTAGGGGACGCCGTCGAATGTTGCCGTCACGAAGCTCTGGACCGACATCTTGCGCTTGCGCCCGTCGCTGCAGGCATAGAGCGGCCAGCCGGCTTCGCTGCACTCGCTGGCCACGCAGAGGCGGTTCACGCAGGTGCCCGTGGTCAGGCGAAAGCCGCCCTTTCCGGCAAATCCCTGAAGCAGGCTGCCGTCCGCCGAACGCCATGTCCGTTGCTGGAATTCAGGCCGCAGCAGGCGAGGCTCGAGCGGCGCGGCCAAACCGGCCTGGGTTGCGGGACCCGAATATTGAAACCGGTAGCGCGCCATGCCGGTCGTATACGCGGTGACGAGATCGGGTTGCCCCGAATAGGCTGCCGTGAGGTCAGCTCGGTCAAAAAGATGGGACGCACGCGGTTCCGCCCCTGATGATGTCATCAGGGCAGCGATGGCGACAACCGCCAGGCAGACGCGCAACATCCCCATTTCCAGCAGCCATACCCCGTCCGGCGTGCCAGGTTGCCCGGCTGCCTGCGCCTACAATCTTTCCAATCGGATTTTCGCGCAAGCCAAGAGCTGCAACGAATGGCCTCGTTTTGGTCAGCTATTGGCGGCCGGCGGCAGCTCGAACAGATGGGCGCCGTTCTCCCGCCCACGGTCGACATAGCCGATCACGCGGAACCACTTCGCCACGTCCGGCCTGTCCAGCCAGCTGCGCGAATGTATGGGAAGGTTGCCGGCAAGCGCCTGGACATGGCGGATGTGCCGCCTGCAGAAGCGGACCGTCGCGGCGTTGAAGAAATCCTCCCGCGCCGCGAACAGCGTATCTGCGGCATCCGAGTGCTCATGCCAGGCGATGATCGCGACGGCCCTGTCGCCCTCGACAAGCGCGTGCGCCCGGCCTTCCTTCAAATTCATCATCAGATTGTCATAGGCGCTTTTGCTGTCCTTGCCGGCCGCGACATATTCGTCCGACATCCGCTTGGACAGGCCGTGGAACACATCTTCCAGGTCTCCGACCGTCGCCGCGCGTGCTCTCATTTCTCCTCCTGACAGCCCGCTAGCAGTTTGCCTCAGCAAAGGAAGATCACCAAGAAAATAAAATCCTCAACTGGCCTCATGAGCGCAATCGCATTCTGCATGAATGGGTCCGATCCATGACCGCGCTCGCATATAAGCACGGGCTTGAGATTGCATTTCCGCTGTCGGATACTGGAGCTCCCGGGCCGGCCCCATCCACATCGTCTCCAGGCGACCATGATCGAGCTGATTGAAACCCTATACGAGGCGGCCTCCGTTCCGAAGTGGTGGGACGACGGGTTGGCGCAGGCTGAGGTCGACGGGCTCGGTACGCTGCTGCCGCATCCGCCCGTGCCAGCCTTGCAGCCACTGGCGCCGCAATGACCGGTAAGTCGTGTCGAGACGGCGGAGAAAGGCGTATCGTTGAATTCGTCGACGGCCTGCCATAAAAGGCGCAAGTTCTCGACCGGCTTGAGGAATTCCGGACGTGCCCGCGGGCTGTCGGCGAAAGATCGGTCCGGTTGACCACAACGTTTTGGGGGCATGGATTGACGTCGAGCAGGCCCATACTGATCACCGGCGCCGCCGGCTTCATCGGCTTTCACCTCTGCCACCGGCTGCTTGCCGAAGGCCGGCAGGTTGTCGGCCTCGATTCCATGAACGAGTATTACGACGTTGCCCTCAAGCAGGCGCGGCTCGACCGGCTGAAAGGGTTCGCGAATTTTCGCTTCGAGCATGTCGACCTCGCCGACCGCGATGGCGT
>NZ_RZSA01000882.1:0-2781 GCF_003998075.1 Mesorhizobium sp. M2A.F.Ca.ET.037.01.1.1
ATATGTGAGGCATCGCCTTCATTACGAATCCCCACGCGTCAAGGCTAGCGGGAGGCCGGCTGATGTAACGCTGATGCTCTGCCGCATAGAGTTTAGGCTCGACGGCACCGATGACGCTATCGGCGATCTGATCCTGTAGCGTGAAGAAATCAGCCAGCTCGACGTCGTATCGCTCTGTCCATACTTGGCGCCCTCTGGAGGTGTCACTCGCCTCGGCGCTGATCCTGAGCCGCTGACCCGAGCGGCGGACACTGCCGCCCAGCACGTAGCGGACTCCGAGTTCACGCCCGACCTGTTTCACGTCGAGCGCCTTGTTCCTGTAGCTGAAGGACGAGTTGCGGGCGCAGACGAAAAGCCACCGCAGCCGCGCCAGCCGCACGATGATATCTTCAGCGAGACCGTCGGCAAAATATTGCTGCTCGGCATCGTCGCTCAGGTTGACGAAAGGGAGCACGGCAATCGAAGGCTCAGGCTCCGCAGAATTTCGCGCGACTGCTGCCTCGTCGAGCCTCTCGATCGCGCCGGTGAAACGGTAACCAACCCGCGGAACGGTTGCGATCCACTCTGTTCCGTCTGCCATGGAGCCGAGAAGGCGCCGAAGGGACGCGACCTGGACCGAGAGATTGCTTTCCTCGACTGCGGTCCCCGGCCAAGCGGCGTCCAGTAGTTCGGACTTGGTCAGGACCTCACCGGCGTTCCTTGCCATCGCCGATAGGAGCAGCAGCCCCCGGTAGCTGATCGCGACAGGCAGGCCCTGCCTCAGAAGCGTTCCCGCCTCGGGGCTGAGCACAAAAGGACCAAATGCGAGCCGCTGCTCCGGCATTGCGAGACATTATGTGTTTTCGGCGATTTTCGGAACTGTTCGGCCGCGCTTCGATACGTTTTGCAGGCGGCCCGACATCTTGGCTCCAGCTCAGCCACAGGAGAGCGTGCAATGCCTGGGAGCCGCGATTACCCGACGATAACAACTGAAGCCCTAACTATACGGCCGGCTCAAAGCCCTCCCGGACGAGTGGAGGAGTTCCGTGCCGCGCTCGATCGCTACATGGCCTTCTATGCCGAACAACAAAGACACTATACAGAGTCCGTCGAGCGGTCTGGCGAACCCGCAGGCTCGTGGCTGCGCATGCGGAAACGTTCAAAGTCCTGGTGGGACCTTTCGCCGGTGAAATAATCATCGTCTGCGCGATCATAGTGTCGGATGTAACGCGCCTGCAGGTGGTGACGCGTATGGTCGAGCTCGTTCCCGACTTCGAGAGGCGATTTCCGGCAGGCCGTACAACGCTCTCATGAACAAGATCGATCTCGCCGAAGCTGCCGGCACGCCGGGATCGTGGAAGCCTTTGGGGAGCTAGCCGAACTATCCGCCGCCGGCAACTATAGCTGGGGCTCCAATCACGGGCTGCGTTTTAAGACAGCGGTTTCCCTTACGGAACTCTTTGCCCGCAGTGACCGTTTAGCGGTTGATGGCACTGGCTGACGACATCCAAATGGCGGAACGGCACGTTCTGCAAGCGGAGCGGCACATCAGGTGCCAGCGGGCGCGCATCGCCGCGCTGAAGCGCCGCCGGTTGCCGCGGGGCAAGGCATCCAACTTTCTGCAATTGCTTGAGGATGCGCAATCGATGCACCTCCAGCACCTGTCGAGGTTGTTGGAACAGGCATCACGCGAAAGAACCAAGGCCGGTTTCGCTGCCGCCGTCGCCCTTGCTGCGGAGTGATCCGCCTGCTGGAGTCTTTTCGAACGTCGGGTTTTCGGAAGCTTGGTACGCCCAAGGGGAATCGAACCCCTGTTCCCGCCGTGAGAGGGCGGTGTCCTGACCGCTAGACGATGGGCGCGCTCAAGAACCGGCTACATAGGCTGGCGGCCGGGAAAAAGCAACTGGGGTTTCTGACGCCTGAACCACTTTACGGATTGGCTGTGTCAGGACTGCCGTTTCGGCTCGATCAGGTCCCAGAGATTGCCATGAAGATCGGAGAACACCGCCACCGTGCCATAGGCTTCGTGGCGCGGCGCCTCGCGGAACTCGACGCCTTTCGCCAGCATCGCCTGGTGGTCGCGGGAAAAATCGTCGGTCTCGAGAAAGAGAAAAACCCGGCCGCCGGTCTGGTTGCCGATGCGGCTGGCCTGCTCCTCGCCGGAAGCTTCAGCCAGGAGCAGCCGCGCGCCCTGGCCCTTGGCCGGCGCGACGGTGACCCAGCGCTTGCCGCCGCCAAGGTCGACATCCTCGATGAGCACGAAGCCGAGCCGCTCGACATACCAGCGAACCGCCTCGTCGTAATTGCCGACGACGAGCGCGACGGTCGCAACGCTGCGGCGTTCGGCAAAGCCGCTCATTTGTTGCGAATCGCGAACTGGCCGATGATGCGGCGCTCGGCGATGTCGTAGACGAAGATCGACCGGCTGCCGTCGGCAAGCTCGGTGTCGATCGACAGGCGGTTGCCGGAGAGCGACTGGCTGACCACCTTGGCGCCGACGGGAAGCACGATGTCGCCGGAGAGCGACGCGCCGGCCGGAACCTGGACATCGCCGGCAGGCGCTGATCCGGCCACCGGTGCGTTGCGGGCTTTGTAGACAAGCGCGCCGATCACCACCATAAGGGCGAGGAACAGAAGGCCGAGATTGACGATCATGAAGCGGACGAGCTTGCGGCGCACATTCTCGGCCGCGGGGTCGAGCGGCTTTTCCTCATCTTCTTCGGCGACCGGCCGGGCCATGGCTAAACAATCCGCAACGGGTTTCGATGAGCGCTCATAACGAAGAGACCCCGATATTGATAG
>NZ_RZSA01000883.1:0-2763 GCF_003998075.1 Mesorhizobium sp. M2A.F.Ca.ET.037.01.1.1
CAGATAGGCGATCAGGCTCGCCTCGACCGCCGGCGCGTTGCGCAGCGCCGTGAAGTAGAAGAAATGGTAGCCGAACAGGCCAGCTATGCCGATCACCCAGACCTGTGGCGGGATCTTCTCACTGCGGTCGGGCGCCGGCATCACTAGCCGGGCCGCCAGCCCGACGCAGGTGCCGATGGCGAAGGTGATGGCCGACAGCAGGAATGGCGGCACCTGCCCCGAGGCGTCGGTGAGCAGCGCCAACAGCGCCCACATGGCGACCGCCGAAAACCCGATCAATGTTGCGCGCCCCATATCTCCCCCGCCGGCGCGCGGCGGCGCCTCTAGCAATTCCAGGAAAAGTGCCTTGCGGTTTTCCGTCCGGAATTGCGTAAAACTGAGTTAATTTACCGCTTCGAACCGTCCGGCGCTGATGGTCAGCGGACCGATCTGGGTCCCGACCGTGGCGCGGATCGGGGCATATACGCCGGATTGACCGACCGGTGCAAACGTCACCAGCATGCGGCTCTTGTTCTTGAGGTAGTTCAGTGCCTTGCGTCCCTTGCGATAGCCCGCCACCGGCTCGAATCCCATCTTGCAGGTCACCGTGTCGCCCTTGTAGCCCGGCACCGCGATCGAGCCCCTGGAGGCATAGGTCAGTGTCAGGTCGGCGCGCATCTCGCCATCATAGAACTTGACCGTGCGTCCGCAGACCTTGTCCAGGCTGTCGGCATGGATGACGGTCGCGGCCATCGGATCGAGCACCGATTTCAGGTCTCCGTCGCCGATCGGCACCCAGCTCTTCGGATCGCGCTTGCCTGGAGCGGGAACGACTTGCGTGGAGGAGACCGCCCCGTTGCTGAAGCGGATGTCGACCATGGAGGACTTCTTACCGGACGTATAATCGGCCCTGAACACCTGCGGCGTCATCCGCTTGTCGGAAATGATGCCTTTCGACGAAATCGTGCCTTTCGTGTCGTCGAACAGCCTGCCGAGCCCGGCGGCGGAGACAGTGCCGTTGATGGCGTAGGTATCGCCCACATAGCGGCTGGAAAAGGTGGCCCTGGCGATCGAAAGGCCGAGGTAGGACACCGTATATTCGCCCTTGAAGGACTGTGGCGAGGGGGCGGCGAAGCTTGTTGCCGGCACGGCAAGGGCAAGAAGGGTGGCGAATGCATGAGATGGACGGAGCATGGCGGCTGGCGAATCCCTGGCGGTTCGGCCAGAACGCAACGGCTCCAGCCTGGCGTGTCCCTTCGCGAACGGCTTATAGTATGAAATCCGGCCTTTATATGGAGCGCGCCCGACGGCAGGCGACGTGCCGGAGCTTGACGCAATGGCGAAATGCCACTATGGAACGCCAACTTTTCCAAAGGCCGCCTGACTGAGACCGCGCGCCGCCTGGCGCGGGCAGAATGGTTTGGCAGGTTTAGAAACTGAAGGTTAGACAAATGTCCCGCACCTGCGAACTCACTGCCAAGGCAGTCCAGACCGGCAACAATGTGAGCCACGCCAACAACAAGACCAAGCGTCGCTTCCTGCCGAACCTGGTCAATGTGACGCTGATTTCCGAAGCGCTGAACCAGAACGTTCGGCTGCGCATTTCGGCCAACGCGCTGCGTTCGGTCGAGCATCGCGGTGGCCTCGACGCCTTCCTGGTGAAGGCGGACGTCAAGGAATTGTCGCAGCGCGCTCGTCTGCTGAAGAAGCAGATCGCCAAGAAGCTTGCCGAGCAGTCCGCCGCTTAAGTAGCTTTCGGGCACGACGACCGCCTCGGGCACCGGCCAGACCGGTGCTCGGATATGAGCGAGCGTCGCCTTGACGCTCGGCTGGTTCCATTACCCAGGATAAAAAAATGAATTTCCTGACGCGATACCTGCCCTTCGTGGCCGCCATGGCGCTTGTCGTCGTGGCGTCGAATATCCTCGTGCAGTTCCCGATGCAGGGCCAGGTCGGCGGCCTGTCGCTGGCAGACCTGCTGACCTGGGGCGCCTTCACCTATCCCTTCTCCTTCCTGGTCACCGACCTAGCCAACCGCCGCTACGGCCCGGCCGTGGCGCGCAAGGTGGTGTTCGTGGGTTTCATGACTGCGGTGACCTGCTCGATCCTGGTCCCGCCCTTCCTGTTCCGTCATGGCCTGATCGAGTTCGAGACCGCCGCCGATCGGTTGGTGCGCATCGCGGCCGCTTCCGGCGCCGCCTTCCTCACCGCGCAATTGCTCGACGTCACCGTCTTCAACCAGCTGCGCCGGCAGAGCTGGTGGCGCGCGCCGATCGTCGGCACGCTGGTCGGCTCGGTGTTCGACACGCTCGTCTTCTTCGGCGTCGCCTTTTCCGCCGCCTTCGCCTTTGCCGGCCCCAATGACAGTTTCGCGCTGGAGGCCGCGCCGCTAATGGGCATGCTGCCGGTCGAGACGATGCGCTGGGTCTCCTGGGCGCTTGGCGACCTTTCGGTCAAGCTCATCATCGCCGTCGTGGCGCTGATCCCCTACCGGCTGCTCGCCGCGCGCTGGAGCCAGCCGGCGGTCGCCGTCGGAGCATGATCCCAAAAAGTGGGACTCGGTTTTTGGAAAAGATCATGCTCAAGCCAAAAGACAGGCCGTGATCCCCTGGGTTCAGCTTGATTCCGCCCGCACGCCCGATGGCGGCCAGGAACTGCGCCTGAAGCAGCGCGGCACTGAATTCTCGATCATGCTCGGCACCAACGAGCTGATGAACAGCCGCCTCAGCGGCTCCGAGGAGGCGCTCGCCAGGCTTTCCTGCGAGCGGATCGCCGGCCGCAAGC
>NZ_RZSA01000884.1:0-2759 GCF_003998075.1 Mesorhizobium sp. M2A.F.Ca.ET.037.01.1.1
ATCCAGGACACCGCGACCGGTGACAGCATCAGCGGCAAAAGGAAGACGACACGGAAGAATTTGCGGGCGCGGATCTGCGCGTTGAGCAGCAGCGCCAGGCCGAAGGCGACGACATATTCGACCAGCACCGCAAGCACATAGAGCACCATGTTGAGCAGCGCGTTGCGGTAATAGGGGTCGGCCAGCATCTGCCAGAAATTGTCGAGGCCGTTGAACCTGCGTCCCGTAAACGAACTGAGGTTCCAGTCGGTCAGCGCGATGTAGAAGCCGAACAGGGTCGGGAAGATCACCATGGCGATGGTGAAAAGCAGCGCCGGCAAAAGGAACAGCGCGCGCTGCCCGTCCTCGCCGCGCGTCAGCACCTGCCAGGCACCGAGTGCTGCACCCCACAGGATGTAGGCATAGATCACTGGCCGCCAAGTGTCGAAGCCGACCGTGGACATCTCGGTCTTGTAGAGGATCTGCACGACGATGATCGTCAGCAAGCCGAGCGTGGCTGCGGCCAGCAGGCCCCAGCCGAGGCGCTTGCGGCCTGCCGGGATCAGGTCGGCCGGATTCGCCGGCCACGCATTCGCGGTCGAAGTCTGCTCAGCCACGCTTCTCGCCTCTTCGAGTCAGCCTAAATATGCGGCCCGGCGACGAGGTGTCGCCGGGCCGCGAGTTGGTCGAGACAGCCTACATGCCGAGCGAGGCTTTGTAGAGCTTGACCTGGTTTTCGCGTCCGATCTGGTCGGTCAGCTTTTCCCAGGCAGCGGCGATGGCGTCGGCGCCTTCCTGTGCCTTCATCTTGCCGGCGAAGGTGTTGGCAAGGATGTCCTCGGCGGCGCTGTAATACTGAAAGATGCCGGGGATGCGCGGCTCGATCGCCGCGTTCGGATGGTTGTAGCTGTCGGCTTCGGACTTCAGGTACGAGCTGATGAACGCCTCGTCATAGCCGGCCGCCACCCATTCCGGAATGTTGAAATGGCTGTTCCGATAGGGCTGGAAGCCGGAAGGATAGGCCGCGCACCACAGCGACAGATCCTTGCCGCCGAGATGCGCGGCGGCCGACCATGCGGCCTTCTTCTTCTTCTCGTCGGAATCGACGCGGGCCATGACATAGACGCCCCAGCCGAGATAAGCGCAGTTCGGCGCATAGTTCGGGCCGCTGGCGAGCTTGTCCCACTTGCCGGTCTTGGAGTTATAGACGTCGTCGGAGCCCGGCAGGATTGAGAAGCCGGTGACGTCGCCGATGACCGAGGAGTCATTGGTCTTCACGTTCGAGCCAACGTCGCCCCACCAGGGGATCATCGAGCCGGTGCCGGCCAGGAACTGCTGGAAGGCGGTCGTGTTCGGATCGGCGTTGATCTGATCGGCCGGTTCGGACGGCAACGCATCGATGACGTCCTGGATGGCGCGCACCCAGGCCGGATTGTTGACGCGCGGCTTCATCGTGTCGGCGTCGAACAGCCAGGCCTTGTCATCGGGATGCTTGGCATAGGCGGTGGCGCGGCTGCCGAGGAAATAGAAGCCGAAACCGCCCCAGGGCTTGGGCGCGTCGAGATAGCCATAGATGTCCTGGCCCTTGAATTTCTTGCCCTTCAGGAACTTGGTGACGGCCTGCACCTGCTGCCAGGTCTTCGGCACGCCCCACTCCGCAAGGCCTGCCTTGTCGCCGCTGTCCGCCTTCCAGGCTGCAGCCAGCTCGGAGTCGGAGAACACGTCGGTGCGGTAGTTGAAATTGTGCGCGTCGCCGTCGATGGTCACGCGATACTGCTTGCCGTTCCAGGTGCCGACCGGCGGCTTGAGATAGTTGACCAGGTCGTCGAAGTCGATCTGCTTCTTGACCCAGTCGGGCATTTCCGAGGTCAAGCCCTTGCCGCAGACATCGCCTTCAAAGGGCGCGCCCATCTCGATGACGTCGAAGTCAACGGTGCCGGTGGCGATCGACTGCTGCAGGCGGGCGTTGTAGTCGGCCTGGGCAAGGTCGATCCAGCTGATCTTGGCGCCCGTATAGGCCTCCCAAGGCTTCAGGAAGCCGCGGAACAGCACGTTGTGCAGGTTCTGGTTGTTGAGGCCCATGAAGGTGAGCTCGACACCGGCGAACTCGCCTTCCTTGACGTTGGCCTTGGTCGCTTCGAGGCAGAGCTCGCCGACCTTCTGGAAGTCGGCGTCGGTCGGCTGGCCTTTGCCGACGCCTGGAATCTGCAGGATCTTCGCCCGCAGGCTGTCATCGGCCGCGGCAGGCCGCGTCAGCGCGCCGAGCCCGGCGCCGGAGGCGGCGGCGATTGCGGCCATCGAGGCCGCGCCCTTCAGCACATCGCGGCGGCTGGCGCCGGCGCGCATCAGTTTTTCGTACAGGTCGACTCTCATCTACAGGTTCCTCCCAGAACAACAGCGATTGAATTGAAGTGCCAATCTCTCGGACGTGGAAACGTCTCTCGGTTCTCCTCGATCATACGGGGACGTGGGACCCCACCCTGCGTCGCCGAAGCTCCGATCTCAGGGTAACAGGCCTGCGTCGGATTGGCACTCGCCACTATTTCGCGTAATCGATTACCTTGTCAACAAGATTGGCTTTTTATCTATAAGGTACCGACTTGCCGTTGCCCTTGGCAATGGCTAGCTTCACCGCAAAACATCAAAAGATAAAGGGGAGACGATGGCTCAAGTCGCGATCAGCAGTGTGGCCAAGGCGTTCGGAACCGTCAAGGTCCTGCATGAGGTCAGCGTCGATATCGCTGACGGACAGTTCGTCGTGCTGGTCGGCCCTTCAGGAT
>NZ_RZSA01000885.1:0-2758 GCF_003998075.1 Mesorhizobium sp. M2A.F.Ca.ET.037.01.1.1
CCGCAGTCGCGCTCGGCGCCTGCCGCGACACCGGCAAGGACCAGCTTTTCGCCATCTCGGGAAAACTGTTCGAGTTCAACTACCGGCTGGCCATCGCCACCTATGTCATCACGCTGAAGCCGCTGCGGCCGATGGTCGACGGTCAGGTCGCGGTGGTGAGCTTCCAGAATCCGGCCGGCGGCGACCCGCTCATCGTCAACCAGAAGATCTGGCCGAAGCTGCCGCACATCACGCTCACCAGCCCGCCGCTCACCTGCGTGGTCAAAGATAAACCCTATTCCGTCTCGATCCGCATCGAGGATGCGAGCGGCACGCTGCTGCAGAGCATCGATACCACGATGACCTCGTCCGAGGACCAGACGATGCTGCCGGACCGGCCACTGGTGATCGGGCCGAAATACGAGCTCAACCCGGACCTTGCCGGCCATCCTGACGGCAAGCTGCCCGATGCCCAGAAGCCGGATTGCTCCAAAGCGACTTGAGCCACGAAATTTTTGTTCCTCACAAAGCGGTTAGCATGATCTTGCATGCGCCACCGGCCACTCGCCAGACCGTTTGTTGCGTGTTATCTGGCCTCTGTGATTTTGTTTGACCTCACCGCCTAGGGACGAAAGACTGCGACGTCCCACTCCGACGTTGGCTGCCTGATTTGAGGCGCCTCCGCAGAGGAAATACCTGATGACGCTGCACGACGTCGCGCTCGACGACAAGTTCGACCTTGGCAAGGAGCGCGTCTTCCTATCGGGTGCGCAAGCCGTCGTGCGCATGCTTCTGATGCAGCGCGAGCGCGACCGCCGCGCGGGCCTCAACACGGCGGGCTTCGTTTCCGGCTATCGCGGCTCGCCCCTGGGCGGCCTCGACATGCAGCTGTGGCGGGCGAAGAAGCAGCTTGCGCAAGCCGACATCGTCTTTCAGCCGGGCCTCAACGAGGAACTCGCCGCCACCGCCTGCTGGGGCTCGCAGCAGACCGAATTGCTGGGCGAGGGCACGCATGATGGCGTTTTTTCGGTCTGGTACGGCAAGGGCCCGGGGGTCGACCGGTCCGGCGACGTCTTCCGCCACGCCAATCTTGCCGGCTCCTCCAAGCATGGCGGCGTGCTTGCCCTGATGGGCGACGACCACATGGCCGAATCCTCGACCAACGCGCATGCCACCGAATTCCTCTTCGTCGACACCATGGTGCCGATCCTCAATCCGGCCGGCGTGCAGGAGATCATCGACTACGGCCTTTACGGCTTTGCCATGTCGCGCTTCGCCGGCACCTGGGCGGCGATCAAATGCGTCAAGGACAATATCGAATCGACGGCCTCGGTCGACGCCTCGATCGAGCGTCTGGGCATCGTCATTCCCGAATTCGACATGCCGCCGGGCGGCTTGAACATCCGCCACGAGATCGACATGCTCGGCCAGGAAGAGCGGCTGCACGAGTACAAGCGCGCCGCCGCCTCGGCCTTCATCCAGGCCAATGGGCTGAACCGCATCGTCTATTCCGGCGGCCGCAATCCCAAGCTCGGCGTCATCACCATCGGCAAGAGCTATCTCGACGTCCGCCAAGCGCTGGAGGATATCGGCATCGACGAAGCGGCCGCCAACCGCATCGGCATCCGCCTGTTCAAGGTCGGCTGTCCGTGGCCGTTGGATTTCCAGCACATCGCCGACTTCGCCCGCGGCCTCGACACCATCGTCGTCGTCGAGGAGAAGCGCTCGCTGATCGAGGTGCAGCTGCGCGAGAACCTCTACGGCACCGCCACCCAGCCGGTGATCGTCGGCAAGAAGGACGAGCGCGGTGACTGGCTGTTTCCGGCCAAGGGTGCGCTCGATCCGAACGAGATCGCGATTGCGCTCGGCGAACGGATCCTGCGCACCATCGGCTCCTCGGAAGAGATCGCAGCGCGGGTGGCGAAGCTGCGCCAGTTCCAGGCGATGCTCGCCGACACGCTCGATATCGGCTCGCGCACGCCTTTCTTCTGCTCGGGCTGCCCGCATAATTCCTCGACCAAGGTGCCGGACGGCTCGCTGGCCGCCGCCGGCATCGGCTGCCACTTCATGGCGCTGTGGATGGACAGGAACACCGTCGGCTTCACCGCCATGGGAGGCGAGGGCGCGCAATGGGTCGGACAGGCGCCGTTCTCCAAGCGCGACCACATCTTCCAGAATCTCGGCGACGGCACCTACAACCACTCCGGCGTGCTGGCGATCCGCTTCGCGCTGTCCTCCGACGCCAACATCACCTACAAGATCCTCTACAACGATGCCGTCGCCATGACCGGCGGCCAGCCGCATGAGGGCGGCCTGACCGTCGACATGATCGCCAGGCAAGTGCGCGCCGAGGGCGTCGAGCGCATCGCCGTTGTCACGGACGAGCCTGGCAAATATGCCGGCAAGGCCGATTTCCCGGCCGGCATAACCATCCACCATCGCGACGATCTCGATCTCGTCCAGCGCGAATTGCGCGAGGTGAAAGGCGTTTCGGTGCTGCTCTACGATCAGACCTGCGCCGCCGAAAAGCGCCGCCGACGCAAGCGCGGCACCTTCCCCGATCCGGACAAACGCGTCTTCATCAACGAGCTGGTCTGCGAAGGCTGCGGCGATTGCGGCGTACAGTCCAACTGCGTCTCGATCCAGCCGGTCGAGACCGAATTCGGCCGCAAGCGCCGCATCGACCAGTCGAGCTGCAACAAGGATTTTTCCTGCCTCAACGGTTTCTGCCCGTCTTTCGTCACCGTGCATGGCGGCAAGATCAGTAAGGCCCAAGGCA
>NZ_RZSA01000886.1:0-2754 GCF_003998075.1 Mesorhizobium sp. M2A.F.Ca.ET.037.01.1.1
GACAGATGTAGCTGTCGCAGCATTGGCGAAGCGCCGGCGACCCGCGGCGAGCGGCAATGACCGGCGGACGCGAATAGGCTTTGACGGCCTGATCAAGCATGGTTTCCTCCTGGTGGTTGTCGATTATCCCCGCCCAAAGGCTTCTTCCCTCGCCGGCGATGTCGTGCCGCCGCGGCGCTCGGCCAGCGCTGGAACAGGTTCGGCATGATGCTGATGGGGGAACGCACGAGACCGCGATGATATCGCCTTCATTGTTGCCGAGGGTCGCATCGAATTCTCCCTGTCGGGCGAAAACGGATGGTCCCTCAACCACCGCCGTGCCAGCGCAAGAAGAGCAAAGCACCTGCGACAAGGTTCCGCATTAACTTCGGATAAGGCGCAAAGAAATCTTCCAAAAATTCTCCGACCGCCGGGAGCGCCCAATTATATTAGCAATCACTCATAATAAGGTGTTTGAATTAGACGGCGTCGCCGACGATCGCAACGTCAGGCGCCGCTTCACATGGGAGGGAAACCACGTGTAGCCCGGCAGCCGCACGATCTCGACACGCGTCTTGGCGGGCGCGCGGACCGACTCCTGTGAAGGATACCGTTCTGAAATCTCAGCAACCTTCAGGACGTCTCAACCTATTGATCTAGCGAGAAATACTTGAAAACTGTCGGTCCAGCTCGTCCCACAGTTTGTCACAAAATCCGGATCGAAACGTGGGACGCGATGTGGGACTTCAGAACGAGGTTTCGATGGCGCTGACTACTCTCAAGGTCAAACATGCTGGCCCCGGCAGGCACGCCGACTTGCACGGGCTATATCTGCTTGTGCGCGAAAGCGGAACGCGATCGTGGGTGCTCCGGATGCAGCATGCCGGGCAGCGGCGGGATTTCGGTCTGGGACCCGCCCACGACGTACCACTGGCCGACGCGCGGATACTCGCGGCAGACCTGCGCAGGGCGGTACGCGCCGGCATTGATCCGACCTCCAGGCGGCGCGCGACCCGTAAATCGGCACGACCTTCGAGAAGGTGACGCGCGATTGCTACGACGCGATAAGGGCGGCTGGAAGGACCAGCGACACGCCTCATGGATGTCGAGCTTTGAGCGGCACGTGCATATTGGCGGCAAAGCCGTTACAGCGGTCGACAGCGCGGCGGTGCTGTCCGTGCTGGAGCCGATCTGGTTGACCATCCCGGATACAGCCAAGCGGGTGCTTCAGCGTATCGGCACCGTGATGGACTTCGCGCACATCAAAGGGCTGGTGCCGGACGAAGTTTCGCTTCGATCGGTGACGCGCGGTCTGCCGCGCCAGACCCGTCGCGCGACCCACCGCGCCGCGATGCCGCATGAGGATGCGCCCGCCTTCATGAAGACGCTGAGCGCTCTTCCCTCAACCCTCGGTCGGGACGCGCTCAGGCTCACGGTACTGACCGCTGTGCGTTCGAATGAGGCTCGCAAGGCGACCTGGGCCGAGTTCGATCTCGACAAGGCGGTCTGGTCGATACCCGCGGCCAGAATGAAGATGAAGGAAGCCCACGTCGTTCCGCTCGCCCCCGCTACGGTCAAGCTGCTGCGCGCGCTGCACCAGCGTCACCTCGCATTACACGGCGAGGTTAAGCCGGAGAGCCTGCTGTTCAGCTTCACAGGTGACAAGCCGATCAGCGATATGACCATGCTAAAGGTTCTGCGGGACATGAAGGTTGGGAATGCGACCGTTCACGGCTTTCGCAGCACGTTCACCGATTGGGTGGCCGAATGCACCAACGTGCCGAAGGAAAGTCGCAGACAAGGCTTTGGCACATCGCATCGCCAACGCGGTTGAAGCAGCCTATCGGCGCACCGATTTTTTTGACCGGCGTCGTATGCTGATGAACGAGTGGACCGAGTTTCTCCTGGGCTAAGTGCAGGGCGAACCGCTCGACCTCACTGCCGAGGAGAACGCCACCATTGGGGCGCTAAACGCCGAATATCAGAAGCTCGAGGCCGAATATGTCCGAACTGAACCGGCTGATGCCCGCTATCAGCCAGAAGGTCTTGATCCAGCAATTGCGCGAGATGGAGGCGCACGGCATCGTGAGCCGCACGGTGTTCCCGCAGGTGCCGCCTAGAGTGGATTATGAAGCGACGCCGCTGGGCCAAAGCCTGAGGCCAGTTCTACTTGACCTGTGCAAATGGGGCCGCCGCCACGCCGCCGAGCTCGACGAACTCGATAGCCTCGGCGATGGCGGGAAACTGTCGCTGCCCGATTAGTCTAGCCGCGCGGCGCGTCGTCTTCGCCCTCGACCATCAGCTTTCCGATCAATTCGCGAACCCAGCGCTGCCCGGCATGGCCGTGACAACGCTCGTGCCAGATCAAGCCGATATCGAACCGCTCGCTCAGCCAGGGCAGATCGATGATCGTCAGCCTTTCCGATTGGGCACGAAACAGCCGCCTGGGTACGAGCGCGACAAGATCGCTGCTGGAAACAATTTCGGGAATGAACAAGAACGAGCCCGCTGACATGACGACATTGCGCCGATAACCGAGAACCCCCAAGGCGTCGTCAACTGGTGTCTCGAAATTGCCGCCTCGCCGTGAGACGATGATATGTTCCAGCCTGACATAGTTCTCGATCGTCAGACCAGGCTTCAGATCCGGGTGGCTTTGCCTGCCGATGAGGACATATGTTTCCTCGTAAAGATGACATGCACGTAGATGCGGCATCGCGGGATCGGGTGTGGCGATCACCAAATCGATATCGCCGTTCGCCAACTGCTGTTCCA
>NZ_RZSA01000887.1:0-2748 GCF_003998075.1 Mesorhizobium sp. M2A.F.Ca.ET.037.01.1.1
AGCGTTGCGGCGATCCGGAATTCTGCTCGCCGCGCCTGCGATCGAGGTAACGGAATGGATCCTCGGGTCTTCGCGACGCCGCTTCGCGGCTGCTTCGCCCGTGGATGACGAAGTTCAGAGGGCTGCGGCTAATCTCGCGCGTTCACGCTCGCGCTGAGGGGGCAGCTTCAGCGCCGGCGATCACACCGCCGGCGGGTTCAGCCGGGCGAAGCCTTCTTGGCGCCGATAGGGGAAGTAGGGATAGGGCGCCGTCACCGCGCTCGCTTCGTCGAGCGCCTTGATCTGTTGGGGCGTCAGCGTCCAGCCGACGGCGCCGAGGTTCTGGCGGAGCTGTTCCTCGTTGCGCGCGCCGATGATCACCGACGACACGGTCGGCCGCTGCAGGAGCCAGTTGATGGCGACCTGCGGCACGGTCTTGCCGGTCTCGGCGGCGACCGCTTCCAGCGCATCGACCACCTTGAAAAGATGCTCGTCCTCGACCGGCGGGCCGAAATCGGCTGTGCCGTGCAGCCGGCTCTTTTCCGGCAAGGGCTGGCCGCGGCGGATCTTGCCGGTCAGCCGGCCCCAGCCGAGCGGACTCCACACCAGGGCGCCGACGCCCTGGTCGAGGCCGAGCGGCATCAGTTCCCACTCATAGTCGCGGCCCACCAGCGAATAATAGACCTGATGCGCGACGTAGCGCGGGTAGCCGTGTTTGTCGGCCAGGCCGAGCGATTTCATCACCTGCCAACTGGAGAAGTTGGAGACGCCGACATAGCGCAGCCTGCCGGAGCGCACGAGGTCGTCCAGCGCCGACAGCACTTCCTCGATCGGTGTCGAGGCGTCGAAGGCATGGAGCTGCAAAAGGTCGATATAGTCGGTGCCGAGACGCTTCAGCGCCGCGTCGACGGAGCGGATCAGGCGGGAGCGCGACGAGCCCCAGTCGGCCGGACCGTCGCCCATCGGCAACGACGTCTTGGTCGAGATCAGCACCGCGTCGCGACGGCCCCTGATCGCCTCGCCAAGCACCTCTTCCGAGACGCCGTTGGAATAGACATCGGCCGTGTCGAAAAGATTGACGCCCGCCTCCAGGCAGATGTCGACCAGCCGGCGCGCCTCTTTCGCGTCGCTGTTGCCCCAATGGCCGAAGAGGGGACCGGAGCCGCCAAAGGTTCCGGCGCCGAAGGAAAGCGCCGGCACTTTCAGGCCGGAGGCGCCGAGAGGTCGATAATCCATCTTTTTTCTCCTGATTGGATGTCGAAGGGATCGGCGTTCAGCACTGCGCCGTGACCGGCTTGCCGATCGCGCTGCCGCGTTCGAGACGCAGCGCCATGAGCACCACGCCGAGCGCGGCGATCGGCACCAGGCCGGCGACGAGGGGGACGGCGCCGAGGCCGGGGCCGTGATCGATGACGAAGCCGCCGAGCCAAGCGCCGATGGCGTTGCCGAGATTGAAGGCGGCGATGTTGAAGGAGGAGGCCAGGCCCTGGCCGGCGCCCTTGGCCTTCTCCAGCACCCACATCTGCAGCGGCGCGACGGTGGCGAAGGCGGCGGCACCCAGCAGGCCCACGGCAATGATCGCCGTGATCGGCTGATGGATCGCCGCGGTCATGAGGAACAGCACCGCCGACAGCGCAACCAGCGTGCCGACGACCGTCGGCACAAGGTGCCGGTCGGCGAGGCGTCCGCCAAGCAGGTTGCCGGCGACCAGCCCGCCGCCGAAGACGAGCAGGATCGGCGAGACGGCTCCCTCGGAAAAGCCGGTGACGCGGGTCAGGATCGGCGCCAGATAGGTGAAGGCAGCAAAGACGCCGACCCAGCTCAGCACCGTGGTCAGGAGGCCGAGCAGCACCGCCCGGCGGCCGAGCACGGCGAGCGTGCCTTCGGAGCTTTCCTCTTCGTCTGCTGCTACCGGTTCGTCGCGCGGCACGAGCAGCGCGATCACGGCAAAGGCGATGACGCCGACCAGCGTGACGGCGAGGAAGGTGGAGCGCCAGCCATAGGCCTGGCCGAGCCAGGTGCCGAAGGGCACGCCGAGGATGTTGGCGACGGTGAGGCCGGTGAACATCAGCGCGATGGCCGAGGCCTTCCTGTTGGGCGCGACCAAGCTGGTGGCGACGACGGAGCCGACGCCGAAGAAGGAGGCGTGGGCGAAGGCGGTGAGCACACGCGCCGCCATCAGCGTCCAGTAGTCGGGCGCCAGTGCGCAGGCCAAGTTGCCGACGGTGAAGACCACCATCAGCGCAAGCAGCAAGGTCTTGCGCGGCAGCCGGCCGGTCAAGGCGCCAAGCAGCGGCGCGCCGATGACGACACCCAGCGCGTAGCCGGAAATGAGCAGGCCCGCGGCCGAGATCGAGACGCCGAGATCGGCGCTGACATCGAGCAGCAGACCCATGATGACGAATTCAGTGACACCGATGCCGAAGGCGCCGGCGGTGAGGGCATAAAGAGCAAGGGGCATGGCAGGATCCGTTTGGTGCTGAAGGACGCCCAAGTCCCGCGCCCCGATGCCGAAGATCGTGATCCGTCGAGCTGTGAACCAGTCTTGCAATGGGCATATTTTCTGTGAAATAAATTCACAAATGGCGCGACCCGAAATCAACCGCTCCGGCGAGATCGAAGTGTTCGTCCGCGTCGCCGAGACGGGCAGTTTTTCCGCCGCGGCGCGGGCCTTGCGCATGACGCCCTCGGCGGTGAGCAAGCTGATCGCGCGGCTGGAGGCGCGGCTCGGCGCGCGGCTGGTCAGCCGCTCGACACGCAAGCTGCAAC
>NZ_RZSA01000888.1:0-2748 GCF_003998075.1 Mesorhizobium sp. M2A.F.Ca.ET.037.01.1.1
ACCTGCCCCAGCTTCTCTCCTACAAGGACATGAAGGCGCTGCTGGAGCGGCTCGACCCCGAATACCGCAAGCTCGCCGACGAGATCTGCACCTCGCACATCTCCTACCCCGGCCTGCAGGCGGTGCTGAAGCTGCTGCTCGCCGAGCGCGTCTCGATCCGCAACCTGCACCTGATCATCGAGGCGATCGCCGAGATCGCGCCGCATGTGCGCCGCACCGAGCAGATCGTCGAGCATGTGCGCATCCGCATGGCGCAGCAGATCTGCGGCGACCTCTCCGAAGGCGGCACGCTCAAGGTGCTGCGCCTCGGCAACCGCTGGGACCTCGCCTTCCATCAAAGCCTCAAGCGTGACGCCAAGGGCGAGGTACGCGAGTTCGACATCGATCCGCGCCAGCTCGAGGAGTTCGGCCAGGACGCGACCAAGGCGATCCGCAAGCATCTCGAGGCCGGCGAGCGCTTCGTGCTGGTCACCGCGCCCGACGCGCGGCCCTATGTGCGCATGATCATCGAGCGGCTGTTCACCACGCTTCCCGTTCTCAGCCATGTCGAGATCGCCAAGGGCGTCGAGATCAAGGTGCTCGGAACGATCTCGTGAACGCGCTCTCGCAAGGCGTCGTCATCGCCGCGTTCCTCGCCTTCTGCCGCATCGGCGCCTGCTTCATGCTGATGCCCGGCCTGTCCAGCGCGCGCGTGCCGCTGCAGATCAGACTGTTCGTCTCGGTTGCCGCGACCGGCGGCCTGCTCGCCTTCCTGTGGGACCGCATCTACCCGTTCGTCGATCCGCGCCCGCAGGTGCTCGCGCCGATGATCGTCTCCGAGTTGCTGGTCGGCGGGCTGATCGGCGCCATGACCAGGCTTCATATGGAAGCGCTGCGTTTCATGGGCTCGGCCATCGCCACGCTGATCGGCTATGGCGGCTCGGGCGGGCCGGCGATCGAGGAGCCGGAGCCGCAGGCAGCCCTTGCCGCCATCATCTCGTTCTCGGCCCTGCTTCTGCTCTTTGTCTTTGACTTCGACCACGAGATCGTCAAGGCGCTGGTCGCCTCCTACCAGGTCGCGCCGGTCAACGTGTTCTTCAATCCGCAGGCGGCGCTGGTCGACGTCACCGACACCGTGTCGGACGCCTTCTTCCTGGTCATCCGGCTCGGCAGCCCCTTCGTCGCCTATGCCATCCTGGTCAATCTGACGATCGGCTTCGTCAACAAGCTGACGCCGCAGATCCCGGTCTATTTCATCTCCCTGCCCTTCGTCATCGCCGGCGGTATGATCATCTTCTATTTCGCCGTCGGCACGCTGCTGTCACTCTTCGTCGACGGCTTCGTCGACCTCACGCTGGCGAGATAGCCATGACCACGCGCAAGGATCGTCTGAAGAAATTGGTCAAGGTGCAGGAGCAATTGAAGGCGCTGCACGAGACCCGCCATGCCGGCTTCCTCGCCGCCGCCGTCAAGGCGGAAGCGGAGGTCAAGGAACTGATCGAGCATTTCGACACCGGCAAATCGCTCGCCGGCCTCTTTCCCGCGCTCTACCACAAGCGCATTACCGACGCGCTCGGCCGCCAGAAACAGAACCTGGAAGATGCCAAGCACGAAGCCGCGCTGATCGCCACCGCGACGGCGCGCACCAACATGGTCGAGCGCGCCTACAAGGATGTGCGCCGCCGCGACGAACGCGAACGCTCCGACCGCGAGCGGCTCGATCTCATCACGCAGAAGCGGGCCGAGGAGTAGCTCGGTAACAACCCGAAGGTGATTTACGGGCGATACCACAACCGCTTTGCGCCTATCTCGGCCATAGAGGTCGGCTTCGCAGCTTCCTCAAAGTGGACGTTGCCGAGCGACTAGGAGGTGGTGGTAGCGACGAAAACGGACGATCAGCCGTTGTCTTGCGAAGCAGCCGTTGCCTACGTCCTAAGGATCGCCGACTGGCTCGATTTCGAGCAGGTGGCGCCCCAATCGCCGGCACAGGCGACGAGTTGGGATCAGGACCTCTCACCCCTCACATGACGCGGATCGCTTTGTACGGCGTCCTGCGGCGACTTGTGCCGGGCCAACGCAACCCACGGGGCTGTCTTTCGCGATCCCGGTGCGTTCCCCACTCGCTGTCATGCGCCAGCCCGACAGCGCTATTCCGGCAGGCCCGCCTTTCGCAAGCCTTCTACAAGCAGAGCCAAATCGGCCGGACGGCAGGTCGGCATGACATCAGCCAGATTGGAAATTCGCTGGCCGGGATCGAGCCCGAGAATTCGGCTCACGACCTTTTGCGCCTCCTCTGTTCGGCCGGCGTGAGCATAGCTTGCAGCCGCAAAGCGCAACGAGGGCAAAAAGTCCGGTTTTTCCCGCAACGATCTTTCAGCCCAAGTTGATGCCTCCTCAAATCGACCAGCGAAGAGATGAGCCACTGCAACCGCATTCTGCATGTCGAACATCAGCGGGTCGACTGGGCTCATGCGCATCGCCGTCGCGAGGTGCCGAAGTGAGGTTTCCGTATCGCCGAGGTCGGCTCTGACCCAGCCGCTGAATAGCCACGCAGTAGCCAGGTTCGGATTGAGCGCAAGCGCGCGGTCAATGAACGCTGCCCCGCTATTGTTGTCGCCCACGACGTAGGCGAGCGCGATCCCGCCGCGGGAAAGAGCGATCGCGTCATCCCTGCCCAAATCCATGGCCTTCAAAGCTAGGCGCTCGGTTTCGGCGGTTTCCAGCTTGCGATCCGTCATCCAACCGTTCGCCTTGCGTATGACGGCACAC
>NZ_RZSA01000889.1:0-2741 GCF_003998075.1 Mesorhizobium sp. M2A.F.Ca.ET.037.01.1.1
GGGCAAGGATTTGCGGCCGCTGCCGGCGGCGCTGCGCGCCGCGCTCAAGGAAGCCGGCATCTCCGCCGACCCGATGTCGACGGGCGCTGCGGTGCGGACCTACAATGTGCTGCTGGCCGAAGACCGCGCCGTGGCCGCCGCGCTGATCGCCGTCGACTGAATGGCCGGCACGCCCGACATCGTCAACAATGGCGACATCGTCATGGACGCGGTGCGCGCCGCCGACCATGACCGATATTTGTCTGCGCTCTACGCGCCGGCCGACAAACGCGGCGCGCTGCTGGCGCTCTACGCCTTCAACGCCGAAATCGCCGGCGTGCGCGATCGCATCCACGAGCCGCTGCCGGGCGAGGTCAGGCTGCAATGGTGGCGCGATGTCATTTCGGCCGATGGGGATGCCGGGACGGGTCACCCGACCGCCGATGCGCTACGCGGTACGATTGCCGCAAATAAGCTGCCGAAAAGTGCTTTCGAGAACATGCTCGAGGCGCGGATCTTCGATCTCTATGACGACCCGATGCCGTCGCGTACCGACCTCGAGGGCTATTGCGGCGAAACGGCCGCAGCACTTATCCAGTTTGCGGCCATGGTGCTCGATCCGGAGGCGGCGCCGGGCTTTGCCGAACTCGCCGGCCGGGCCGGTTGCGCCCAGGCCATCACCGGCCTGCTGCTTCTGCTGCCGCTGCACCGCCGGCGCGGACAGTGCTTTGTGCCCTCAGACATCCTCGCGGCAGCCGGCACGACGCCGGAAGAGTTCGTCAAGGGCGAGGGTGGGGCTGCCGCCGAGCGCGCGGTTGTGGCGATGATCGCGTTGGCGCGGGAGCATCTCAACGCCTTCGAGAAAGGTGCGCCGGCGCTTCCCGTTTCGCTGCGGCCGGCCTTTCTGCCGTTGGCGCTGACCAACGCCTATCTCGACAAGATGGAAAAGGCTGGCAGTTCGGCGCTCCGCAGGACCGCAGCGCTCTCCACCTTGCGCCGGCATTGGCTGCTCTTGCGTTATGCGATGCGGGGCTGGATGCCCCTTTGACGTAAACGTCAATCGTGCTAGGGGTTTGTCGCGCGGACCCGTGTCAAAGAAATGCGGGCCGCCGGAGGAGCCGCGTTCCCATGAGCCTGCCAGTCCTGGTCGTCCTCGTCGCGTTCGGCATTGCGTTGTCGGTCGCAGCCGTGCATTTCACCGGCGGCACGACAACCGCGACGCTTGCCGGCGCGGCTCAAGCGCTCGCACGCTTTGCCGATGATTTTCCCGACGAAAGGCCGGGTGCCGTGCGGCTGACCGCCGACAATCATGCCGCGTTTCTCGACCTCGGCCCGCAACGCTGCGGCATCGTCCAGAGCATCGGCGATTGTTTTCTGACGCGCATCGTCACGCCGCACGACATTCTGGCGCTGGCGAGGGAAGGGAAAGCGGTGTCGCTGCGGCTGAAGGATTTCACCTGGAAAGGTGGGCGGTTTGCTTTTGCCAACGAAGCCGATGCGCGAGCGGTGGCAGCGACCCTGCAGAACAGCGATCGGATCCGGGAGGCGGCGTGATGGACGAGTATAATTTCCCGCAGGTCACCCAGCTTGCGATCCCCTTCTTCGTCGCAGCGATCCTGATCGAGCTCTGGCTGGTGCGCACCGGCCGCGCCAAGGGATCGTTCGAGACGCGCGACACGCTGACCAGCCTGATGATGGGCACCGGCAATGTCGTCGCCGGCCTGCTGCTCGGCGTCGTGTCCTACTGGGCGCTGCTGTGGCTCTGGCAGTTCCGTTTCTTCAATCTCGGCCTGTCCATCTGGGTGTTCGTCGCCGCCTTCCTGCTCGATGACTTGCGCTACTATGTCTATCACCGCATCGCGCACCGGGTGCGCTGGGTGTGGGCCGAGCATGTCAATCATCATTCCAGCCAGCATTACAATCTCTCGACGGCCCTGAGGCAGAGCTGGACCGGCCTGTTCACCTTCACCTTCATCCTGCAGGCGCCGCTGGTGCTCGCCGGCTTCCATCCGGCGGTGATCGCCTTCGTCTTCGGCTTCAACCTTGTCTGGCAGTTCTGGATCCACACCGAGACGATCGGCAAGATGTGGGGCTGGTTCGAGTTCATCTTCAACACGCCCTCGCACCATCGCGTCCACCACGCCACCAACCCGCGCTATCTCGACGCCAATTATGCCGGCACGCTGATCATCTGGGACCGCATGTTCGGCACCTTCGTCGAGGAACTGGAGGAAGACCGGCCGCGCTACGGCATCGTCAAGAATATCGGGACCTTCAATCCGCTGAAGGTCGCGTTCCACGAATGGATCGGCATGTTCAAGGATGCGCTGGCGCCGGGGCTGACGCCTGGCGAGCGCTTCAATTATCTCATCCAACCGCCGGGCTGGAGCCATGACGGCTCGCGCGACACGTCGGAAACGCTGAAGGCGGCCTATGTCAGGCGAAATCCTTCCCAAGCAGGCAAGCCGGGATTGCCGCCAGCGCGTGCCGAGCCGGCGGAATAGTCATGGTGAGGAGAGAGCGCGGCCGCTTGCAGCAGCTGCCATCGCGGCGGTGTCCGCAAAATTCCTGTCGATGATACGCAGCTTCGGCGACAGCGGCAGAACGAACGGTAACTGGAACCGTCATGGTGCCGAAACGAAGCGTCGCGGCGGTCTTTATGTGTAATCCCTGAACCTGATCCTCGAGCGGATTTCCTTTTTCAGAAGAAACCTGAGAAGGTTTCCAATGGTTCTTGGGTATGTATGGCCATAGGCGTATAG
>NZ_RZSA01000088.1:0-11484 GCF_003998075.1 Mesorhizobium sp. M2A.F.Ca.ET.037.01.1.1
ATGTTCATCAATTATGGCTGGACCGACCTGCCGGTCATCGTGCCGCTGCTGGTTGCTGTCGGCTGCGGCCTGATCGCCGGCCTGATCAACGGCCTCTTGATCGCCTACACCCGCATCCCACCCTTCATTGCCACGCTGGGCATGATGGTCACCGCCCGCGGCATCGCCAAATGGTGGTCGAAGGGCCAGCCGATCTCGTTTCCGACCGACAGCTTCGCGGCCATCGGCAAGGGGCTGATGCCGGTCGTCATCTTCATCTCGTTGGCGATCCTGTTCCAGCTCATCCTGACCTACACGAAATACGGCAAGCACTGTTACGCCATCGGCTCGAACGAGGACGCCGCGCGCATGTCGGGCATCAAGATCGCCAATCACAAGGTGCTGGTCTACGCGATCGCCGGCATCTTGGCCGCGATCGCCGCGGTGGTGCTGTCGTCCAAGAACCTCACCGCCCAGGCCGGCATGGGCGTCATGTACGAGCTCGACGCCATCGCCATGGCGGTCATCGGCGGCGTTTCGCTGTCGGGTGGCCGCGGCTCGATCATCGGCACCGTGATCGGCTCGCTGATCTTCGGCGTCATCATTTCCGGCTTCACCTTCCTGCGCCTCGACGCCTACTATCAGGAGATGGTCAAGGGCGTGATCATCGTCGGCGCGGTCGTTCTCGATCAATGGCGCCAGCGCCGCCGCGCGATAGGAGCTTGACCATGTCCGATATCGTTCTGAAAACCGAAAACCTCACCAAGCATTATGGCGGCGTGCACGCGCTGCAGGAGGCGAATTTCGAGCTGCGCAAGGGCGAGCATGTCGCCATCATGGGCGACAACGGCGCCGGCAAGTCGACCTTCGTGCGCCAGATCACCGGCGTCGAGCAGCGCACCAGTGGCAAGATCTGGTTCGACGGCAAGGAGGTGAACTTCGCCGGCCCGATCGAGGCGCGCGAGGCAGGCATCGAGACTGTGTTCCAGAACCTCGCTCTGGCTGATGATCTCGACGTGCCGTCGAACCTGTTCCTCGGCCGCGAGAAGGTGCTGTTCAACCTCGGCCCCTTCTCCATCCTCGACCGCAAGGCGATGCGCAAGGCCACCGAGGCAGCGCTTGTCCGCACGGCGGTGAAGATTCCTAACCTTTCCAGCACCATCCGCCACATGTCGGGCGGCCAGCGCCAGTGCGTGGCGATCGCCAGGACGGCGACCTTCGCCTCCAAGCTGATCATCATGGACGAGCCGACCGCGGCGCTCGGCGTGCAGGAGACCGCGCAGGTCGAAAACATCATCCGCACGCTGAAGGAGAACGGCGAGCCGTTGATCCTGGTCAGCCACAACATGCGCCAGGTGTTTGACCTGGTCGACCGCATCGTCGTCTTCCGCCGCGGGCGTATCGTCGCCAATTTGCGCAAGCAGGACACCGATGGCAACGACATCGTCGCCTACATCACCGGCGCCAAGACCGGCCAGGCGGAACTGCAGGCCGCCTGACGGCGTCCGACGAACCAATCGTCCGCGCCGCAAGGCGCGGATAGGCCTACAAACCCACCCTCGAAGGACATTCCATGACACTCCGCTTCGCTCTCCTCGGCGCCGGCCGCATCGGCAAGGTGCATGCCCGCGCCGTCGCTTCCAACCCGCAGGCAAAACTCGTCGCCGTGGCCGATGCCTTCGAGAAAGCGGCGACCGAGCTGGCCTCTGCCTATGGCGCCGAAGTGCGCAGCATCGATGCCATCGAAAAGGCCAAGGACATCGACGCCGTCATCATCTGCACGCCGACCGACACCCATGCCGACCTGATCGAGCGCTTCGCCAAGGCCGGCAAGGCGATCTTCTGCGAGAAGCCGATCGACCTCTCCGTCGAGCGCGTCGAAAAATGCCTGGCGGTGGTCGAGAAGACCGGCGCCACGCTGATGGTCGGCTTCAACCGCCGCTTCGACCCGCATTTCGCCGCCGTGCGCAAGGCGATCGACGACGGCGCCATCGGCACGGTCGAGATGGTCACCATCACGTCCCGCGATCCGGGCGCTCCGCCGCTCGATTACATCGCCCGCTCCGGCGGCATTTTCCGCGACATGACCATCCACGATTTCGACATGGCGCGCTTCCTGCTCGGCGAGGAGCCGGTCGCGGTCAGCGCCCACGCCTCGGTGCTGGTCGACAAGAAGATCGGCGAAGCCGGCGATTTCGATTCGGTCAGCGTCATCCTCGAAACCGCGTCCGGCAGGCAGGCCGTCATTTCCAACTCACGCCGCGCCACCTATGGCTATGACCAGCGCATCGAGGTGCATGGCTCGAAAGGCATGGTCGCCGCCGAGAACCAGCGGCCGGTCTCGATCGAGCTCGCCAACGACAAGGGCTACACCCGCCCGCCGCTACACGACTTCTTCATGACCCGCTACATCGATGCCTATGCCAATGAGATCGCCTCCTTCATCGCCGCGGCGACTGCCGGCAAGAAGGCGGCGCCGAGCGGCAAGGACGGACTGATCGCGCTGAAGCTGGCCGACGCGGCTTTGGAGTCGGCGAAAACGGGGAAGACCGTCCGCGTCGATTAGTCCGGTTGGGCGAACGCTTTGAAGGATGGTCGGTTTGTTGGTCTGCAAGGGTGGCGATTAGCCGGAACATCCATCGCGTCGTCATCCACGGGCGGAGCAAGGAGCGAAGCGACGCGCGCATACCCGAGGATCCATGCCGTTACATCGGAGCGGTGTGCAACGGTCCAGAAATTCTGCTCCGCCGCTTTCTTCGGCCGGGGTCACGGCATGGATCCTAGGGTCTCCGCAACGGAGCTACGCTCCTGCTTCGCCCTAGGATGACGAAGTCGGGCCGCTTCGGCCAAGTTATCAACGTGGGCCAAGGCACCGGGAAACCGAACGGAACGTCAATGAATCTCGAAAATCCATTGGTCATTCAAAACACAGGAGCACAGCGATGAGCGGTTTGGCCGGTCGCAATTCAGAAACACGCGCCATCGTCACCGGCGGCGCGCAGGGCATCGGCTTCGCCGTCGCGGAAGCGCTTGCAGACGAGGGCTGCCGCGCGCTCGCGCTGATCGGCCGCTCGCAGGAAAAGGGCGACAAGGCGGTGGCAGTGCTGAAGAAAAACGGCGTCGACGCCATCTTCATCAGCGCCGATGTCGCCAAGGTCGCCGACTGCAAGCGCGCGGTCGCGACGGCGCTTGAGCATTTCGGAACCTTGAACGCGCTGGTCAACGCCGCCGCCACGTCCGCGCGGGGGTCGTTAGTGGAGACCACCGAAGAACTCTTCAACCAGATCTTCGACACCAATGTCCGCGGCCCCTTCTTCCTGATGCAGGGCCTTGTCGCGCATCTGCTGGAGCGCAAGGCGCCCGGCTCGATCGTCAACGTGCTGTCGATGTCGGCGCATGCCGGCCAGTCCTTCCTCACGCCCTATTCGACCAGCAAAGGTGCGCTGATGACGCTGACCAAGAATGTCGCCAGCGCCTACCGGAAGAACCGCATCCGCTGCAACGCCGTGCTGCCGGGATGGATGGACACCGAGGGCGAGGCGATCGTGCAGAAGAAATGGCACGGAGCGTCGGATGACTGGCTGGAGAAGGCAGAGGCAGCGCAGCCGATGGGCCAGCTGGTCAAGCCGGCGCAGCTAGCCCGGCTGATCACCTATATGCTGAGCCCTCAGGCCGGCGTCATGACCGGCTCCCTCGTCGATTATGATCAGAACATAGCCGGCGTGATTGGGGAGTAGTGACAACCGCCCTCGCATCGACTATATGAGCCGCATGATCCACCTGACCGCCTCGTTTTGGTACTTTAGCTACGGTAGCTCGCTGGCGGCGGGAGGATTGCGCTCGATCTGAAAAACTCCAGATCAAAATCCGACAAGCCGCCAGACCTGGCGGCTTTTTTGTTTCAAGCCGGCAGGTCTCCTAAATCAGGAGCAGAAAGCCGTGTTGACCACCACAGACGACCTTCGGGTCACCGAAATCAGAGCCTTGAGCACGCCGGACGAGGTGATGCGCGAGATACCGCGCTCGCTCACCGCGACGCGCACCGTTGCCGCCTCGCGCAACACCATTCATTCGATCCTGACCGGGGCCGACGATCGACTGCTTGTCATCGTCGGCCCTTGTTCCATCCACGATCCGGTCGCGGCCGTTGACTATGCCAGCCGTCTGGCGGCGCTGCGCGAGACCCTGGCCGACCGGCTCGAGATCGTCATGCGCGTCTATTTCGAGAAGCCGCGCACCACGCTCGGCTGGAAGGGGCTGATCAACGATCCCGATCTCGACGGCAGCTTCAACATCGAGAAGGGCTTGCGCATGGCGCGCAACGTGCTGTCGGCCGTCAACAATCTCGGCCTGCCGGCGGCGACCGAGTTCCTCGACATGACCATCCCACAATACATCGCCGACCTCGTCGCCTGGGGCGCCATCGGCGCGCGCACGACCGAAAGCCAGATCCATCGCGAGCTGGCATCGGGCCTCTCCTGCCCGGTTGGCTTCAAGAATGGCACCGACGGCAATCTCAGGATCGCCGGCGAAGCGGTGAAGTCGGCAGCCCAGCCGCATCATTTCATGGCGGTGACCAAGGGCGGCCGCAGTGCGATCGCGGCCACCACGGGCAATGAGGATTGCCATGTGATCCTGCGCGGCGGCATTCAGCCGAACTACGATGCCGCAAGCGTCGATGCCGCCGCCGCCGAGCTCGGCCGCATCGGCATCGCTCCGCGGCTGATGATCGATGTCAGCCACGCCAACAGCGCCAAGAAGCCGGAGAACCAGCCGAAGGTGGCGCATGACGTTGCCGGTCAGGTCGCAGCCGGCGACGAGCGCATCATCGGCGTCATGATCGAGAGCAATCTCGTCGCCGGCCGCCAGGACGTCGTGCCCGGCAAGCCGCTTACCTACGGCCAGAGCATCACCGACGGCTGCATCGACTGGGCGACCACCGAGACCGTGCTTCACGGCCTTGCCGGCGCCGTCGAATGGCGCCGGTCCGTGAAGCGCGAGTTGCTCGCCAGCCGCCAGGGCGCGGCATAAGCCGAATGCAGAGGGCGGCGGTCAGGCCGCCCTCAACCCTTCCCAGGCGGTGAAGATCGATACCCCGAACAGCAACAACCCTGCTGCGCGGCCTGCGAATATGGTCGCTCGCGGATTGTCGACCAGCAGCCCCCGGCTGCGGCCCGCTGTAACGGCGAGCCCGCCATAGATCGCCGCCTGTGTGGCGACCGTCAGCAATCCCATGATCGTCGCCTGCATCCAGATCGGACCGTAAGCCGGCTTCAGGAATTGCGGATAGACGGCAAGGATGAAGAGATAGGCCTTCGGATTGATCAGGCAGGTGACCAGGCCCTGGCGGAACGCCTGCCAGGCCGAGCGGCTGCCGGCTGGCCCGTCATCGCCGACGGTGATCGAGCTGCGCATCAGCGAAATGCCGATATAGGCCATATAGGCGGCGCCGACGATAAGCAGCGGCGTGAACAGCACCGGCACGAAATGCATGAGCAGGCCGACCCCGATCGCCCCGTTCAGCGTGTGCACCGCGCCGCCGAGCATGATGCCTGCGGTCGCGGCCAGGCCACGGTTGCTGCCGCCGGTCAGCGCGTTGGCCAGCACGAACAGCATATCCATGCCCGGAACGGCGATGATGCCGAACAGAAGCACGAAGAACAGCCAGAGGTTTTCGCCATAGCTCATGTCAGTTGCCTGTCGCTTCGCCCGCCGGGGCAAAAAGGAATCTGTTGATTTTTGAAGTGCGTAGGCGGCCCTATAGGTCACGCCAACTGACGGGGATGTGTCAGTTGCGTTTCGGTCGGGTGGAAAAATGCGCAAGGCCTCGCGCCTGTTCGAGATCATCCAGATCCTGCGTCTGGCCAGAAAACCGGTGACCGCAGCTGCGATGGCCGGACAACTGGAGGTGACGGTGCGCTCGGTCTATCGCGACATCGCCGCCCTGCAGGCGATGCGCGTGCCGATCGAGGGCGGACGGGGCATCGGCTACATATTGCGCCCCGGCTTCGACCTGCCGCCGCTGATGTTTTCCATCGAGGAGATGGAAGCGATCGTGCTGTCGCTGGCGCTGCTCGAACGCACCGGTGACGACGAGCTGAAGCAGGCGGCAAAACGCGTCGGCGCCAAGATCGCCGGCGCCGTGCCGTCGCCCTTGCGGCAGACGCTCGACGCCAATGCGCTTCATGCCTGGGGTTTTGCGGCGCCTTCAGCTTCCGCCGTCGACCTTGCGCAGGTCCGCCGCGCCATCCGCGACGA
Organism: Mesorhizobium sp. M2A.F.Ca.ET.037.01.1.1; assembly: GCF_003998075.1. Taxonomy (NCBI): domain Bacteria; kingdom Pseudomonadati; phylum Pseudomonadota; class Alphaproteobacteria; order Hyphomicrobiales; family Phyllobacteriaceae; genus Mesorhizobium; species Mesorhizobium sp. M2A.F.Ca.ET.037.01.1.1. The sequence goes on from NZ_RZSA01000088.1 coordinate 6,238, forward strand.
GGAGAAGCTCGCTCTCTCCTACCGCGACGAGGCGGGACGGGCGAGCGAGCGCATCATCCGTCCGGTCGCGCTGATCTATTATGCCGAGACCGCCAACATCGTCGCCTGGTGCGAGTTGCGCCAGGCGATCCGCAATTTCCGCAGCGACCGCATCGAGGACTGCCGGCCAACGAACCTGTGGTTCAAGGGCGAGGGCGACCGGCTGCGGCAGGTCTGGGTCGACGGCTGGGAGATCAATGCCGCGGCCACCGGCGGCAACTGACGCGCGCCTTGGCTTCAGGGCACGATGCCGCGACAGGCCCAGGCGACATTGGCGAAGGATCGCGGGCCGTCGGGCCGGCCGGCCTGATAGGCATCGCGCATGGCGGCCTCGACGCGCTGCCGCTCGGCCGTATCCAGAGTGGTGATGTATTTGCCGAGCGGGCCTTCTCCGGCGCCGATCGGCGCCCAGAGGTCGTCGAAATCCGCGTAGTCCATGCGGATCATCAGCTCGGCCTCGGTGACTTCGACGAGACCCTGCTCGACAAAGGTCCGCTTCATCTCGCCCGGCTGCATCATCGGCTGGAAGCAGTAGCGGCTGCGCATTTGGCGTCCGCTTTCGCTGAGCGCCGCCATAGTGTCGATCATCATGCGCATCCCGGTCATGCCGCCGTAATGGTCCCAGACCACTGCCGCGACTATGCCGCCTGGTCGCACCACGCGGCGCATCTCGGCCACCGCCTTGCCGGCCTCCGGCACGAAATGCAGCACCAGCAGCGCCAGCGCGCGGTCGAATGCATTGTCCGCGAAAGGCAGCGCCGTGGCATCGGCCTGGCTGATGGTGATGCGCGGATCGGTGTTTTTCTCCTTCGTCGCCGCCACGAAGACCGGGGAAAAATCGATGGCCTGGATCTCGGCAAGATCGGCCGATTTCGCCAGCTCGAAGGTCAGGCTCCCGGTGCCGCAGCCGACATCCAGGATTGTCTCGCCGGGGGCAAGCCCGGCGAAATCGATGAATTTGGGCGCGAGCCTTTGGCTCCAGCGCCCCATGAGTTGCTCATAACCGGATGCTGCATGGACGGTGAAGGTGGACGTCATCGGAACCTCCCTTTCATCAGCTTAAGCTAAACGACGGCGCAACTGCTGCATAGTCGCCGGGCAATCTGCAACATCGGCAGCAAGGTAGCCGACCGGATCGGCGGTTATGTAGGTGATTTCACGCCCGCCACGCTCTCCCGCTCCACCAGCGGGCACTCCAATTTGGTGATGGGATAGCGGCCGCGGCCGGGCGTCGGCGGGGTTTCCAACTGCTCGATCGCCCATTGGCCCATCGCCAGATGCGGCAGGATCGAAGTGGTCAGCGGCGGGGAGAGATGACGGGCGATCTCCTCGTCGTCATAGCCGACCACGGAGATGTCCCGCGGGATATGCAGGCCGGCTTCCTTCAGCGCCTCGTAGCAGCCGATCGCGGTGCGGTCGTTCTGGCAGAAGATCGCGGTGGGCCGCTCCTTGAGTCCAAGCAGTTTCACCGTCGCGGCGTAGCCGGCGCTGGCCGACCAGTCGCCCTCGACCACCAGTTCGGGATCGAAGGGGATGTCGGCGGTAGCGAGGGCACGACGGTAGCCCTTGAGCCGATCCTGCGCGGCTTGCATCCACGGTTCGCCGGTGATGGTGGCGATGCGGCGATGGCCATGCGCGATCAGGTGCCTTGTCGCGCTCTGGCCGCCGGCGATCTCGGAGGGAACCACGGCCGGGAAGGCATAGTCGGCGGTGTAGCAGTTGAGCAGGACGACCGGGATGTCGAGGCTGTAGAGGAAATCCGGCGCCGTGATCTCGCGCGTGAAGATGGTCATATAGATCAGCGCCGAGATGCCCCGCCGCGTCAGCGCTGAAATCGCGCGCGGCTCCATCACCGCGTCGCCCATGGTCTGCGCAACCAAGAGCACGTTGCCGGCGTTCCACGAGGCCTGCCGCGCGCCCTCGATGGCGACCACCGCCTCGGGGCTGGTGGCGAGCTGGTCGACCGCGAAGCCGATGACGCCGTCCAGGCCCTCGAACGGCGTCACCGGCGGCCTGAGCGCCGAGAAGACCGGCGGCGAATAGCCCAGCGCCCGCGCCGCCTCGATCACCCGGTCGCGTGTCTGCTGCGACAGCCTGATGCCCGGCGAATTGTTGAGCACGAACGAGACCGTCGCCTGCGAGCAGCCGGCGGCGCGCGCAATGTCGGTCATGGTCACGCGCCCCTTCGGCTTGGCCGCCGGCTTGCGGCGCCTGGAAGCCCCGGGAGGATCGCGCAGGTCCGTCGGTTCGCTCATGGTCGTTTCCCAAACCCAGCCGGCTCTAAATCAAAGGCGGCGGCAACGGCAAGATGGTCGAGGCCGCTGCGTTTACCGACATGCGCCAACTAATATGTATTAGCAGGCATGACATGCAAATCGCTGGCTACGCCGCTTTGCGACGAAACCGGTCAGACAAGGTCAGCAATGCTGACAATTCGGCCATTTTCCGCGCGGCTGCAGACTTTGTAGCGCTCGCCCTCCTTACTCCCGGCACGTCCTTCGACCAGCGTCTCCTCCGCGTCGAAAGTGCGCCTCGCGGCTTCATAACTAATAGTCTTTACTAATAGCGGCAAGCGTTCTACTGTCAACTCGCCGTGGCTGTCCGGGCATCCGTTCGGCGCGGCAGGTGCGAGGGACGCTCGCTCGAAACCCGGCTTTTATCGCCGGTCTGGGCCTGCATCCGTTTCCACGAAATGTCGGACAAATCGGACTATTTACGAACGCCACATGAGTGTCTAGTGTCTCGACCGCGGCCCGATCGGCACCGTTCTTAAGTCGGCGGACCTTTGCGCCAGACCCTTGAGGAGGAGGGTTGTCCGGACCGCGGCCAGACATCGGCGACGAGTTCTACAGTCAGGTTCTACAAGGGAGGTTGAACTATGAAATCCATGATCCGTAACGCATCTGTCGCCGCGGCGGCCCTGCTCATCGGACTTGCGGCCACGGCGGTTACCCGCGCGGACGACAAGCCGACGCTGGCCTTCGTCGTCAACGGCGCGTCAGACTTCTGGAAGGCGGCGGAAGCCGGCGTTAAGAAGGCGCAGGGCGAACTGCCCGACTATAATCTCGAGCTGAAGTATCCCGAACAGTCCTCGGTCGCCATCCAGCAGCGGCTGATGGATGACTTGGTGACGGCTGGCGTCAAGGGCATCATGGTCTCGGCCGTCGATCCCAAGACCTCGACCGACGGGCTGAACAAGATCGCGTCCGAAACCGCGCTGTTCACCACCGACTCCGACGCGCCGCAGACCAAGCGCGTCGCCTATATCGGCTCGTCCAACGTCGATGCCGGCAAGCAGGCGGCCGAGATCGCCAAGAAGGCGATGCCGGACGGCGGCAAGTGCCTCGGCTTCGTCGGCCTGCTCGGCGCCGACAACGCTAAGGAGCGCATCCAGGGCATGAAGGACGGGCTCGCCGGCAGCAAGATCGAGCTGGTCGACGTGCGCGGCGACGATATCGACCAGGCGCGCGCCAAGAAGAATGTCGAGGACGCGCTGGTTGCCAGCCCAGACATCACCTGCATGGTCGGCTTCTATTCCTACAACACGCCGCGCATCTATGAAGCGCTGCGCGACGCCGGCAAGCTCGGCCAGATCACCGTCGTCGGCTTCGACGACGATCCGATCACGCTGGGCGGCGTCAAGGAAGGCACTGTTGCCGCGACCGTGGTGCAGCAGCCCTTCGAATGGGCCTATCAGGGCATGAAGCTGATGGCTTCCTACCTCAAGGGCGACAAGTCGGGCATCCCGGCCAACGGCTTGATCATCATCCCGACCAAGATCATCGGCAAGGATGATGTCGACGCCTACGCCGCCAACCTCAAGGCGATGCAGGGCAAGTAAGCCCAAGACAGGTGCGCCGGCTCAAGGGATTCCTTGAGCCGGCGTTCGTATTGACGGACCCGCCAAGGCCGGTCAGTCTGTGGCCCACCGGCTGCTGTCAGGCGCGATGACCTCTACCGACACCACTCACCCAGACACCGCTCCGTTCCTGAGCCTCGAGGCCGTGCGCAAGACCTATCCGGGCGTTGTCGCGCTGGACCGGTTCTCGATGGAGGTCCGGCCCGGCGAGGTCATCGGCCTTGTCGGCGAAAACGGCGCCGGCAAATCGACGCTGATGAAGATCCTCGGCGGCGTGACGCGGCCGGACAGCGGCACCATCACCGTCGATGGCGTCGCGCATGACGGGCTGACCGTCGAGCAGAGCATCGGCTCCGGCATCGCTTTCGTGCACCAGGAATTGAATCTCTTCGAAAATCTCGACGTCGCCGCCAACATCTTCTTCGGCCGCGAGCCGCTGAAGGCCGGGCCGTTGAGGCTGGTCGACCGCGCCAGGCTGCGCGAAATGGTGGCGCCGCTGTTGAAGCGTGTCGGCGCCAATTTCTCGGCCGACGCGCCGGTCGCGTCGCTGTCGCTCGCCCAGCAGCAGATGGTCGAGATCGCCAAGGCGCTGTCGATCAGGGCCCGCCTTGTGATCCTCGACGAGCCGACCTCCAGCCTGCCGATGGCGGAAACCGAAAAACTGCTCGACGTCATCAAGGGGCTGAAGGCGCAAGGCATCAGCGTCATCTTCATTTCGCATCGGCTGCACGAGATCGAGCGCGTCGCCGACCGCGTCGTGGTGCTGCGCGACGGGACGCTGGCCGGCACGCTGGCGAAGGACCGGATCAATCACGACGAGATGGTCAGGCTGATGATCGGCCGCATGCTGAAGGAGCGCGAGAAGGCGGGCGAAGCCACGCGCGCGCCGGGCAGTGTGGCGCTGTCGGCCGACGCGATCCGCACCAGCACCTATCCGGACCGGCCGGTCAGCATCGAGCTGAGGCGCGCGGAGATACTCGGCCTTGCGGGCCTTGTCGGCTCCGGCCGCACCGAGCTCGCGCGCGTGCTGTTCGGCATTGACGAGCGGCTGGGCGGCAGCGTCACGCTCGACGGCAAGCCGCTCAATGTCGGCTCGGCCGCCGACGCGGTAGCGACCGGCATCTTCCTCGTGCCGGAAGACCGCAAGCTCACCGGCATATTGCTCGATCTCTCGATCGCCCAGAACATCTCGCTGCCCAACCTGCCGGCGCATGCCAGGCGTTCGCTGGTCTCGGCCGGCGCCGAGCTTGCGACGGCGGAAAAGCAGAAGAAGAACCTGGGCATCAAGGCGCCCTCGGTCTTGACCCGCACAGGCACGCTTTCGGGCGGCAACCAGCAGAAGGTGGTCC